>CAXIDD010000243.1:0-7573 GCA_964021975.1 uncultured Saprospirales bacterium
TTCCTGCGCGGTCCGGACAGGCATCATCACCATCAGTAATACCATCTCCATCTCGATCTGGACAACCGTTTAAACCTATTAAACCGGCTTGGTCTGGGCAAAGATCTTCTTCATCTGGCACGCCATCATTATCTCGATCCAGCACTTTTTTGCCCTCACCAAGCAGAAATTTCACGCCTATTCCTGGCATAAAATTATTTCTGTTTTCGGTAAAGCCTAAGCGATATTCGATTTTAGGACTTAAATACAAGGATTCTGCTAATTTGACATCAATCACCAAGCCAAGTGGGGCACTGGCATTAAATGTTTCAAAGGTTTCGACATTAAAGCCCAAACCGGCGTAAAGCGCAGGATTAAACACCCGGTCGCCATCAGAAAGTTTGAACTGAAGTAAAGCATCCATACCAAAGTAAAGTCTTTCATCAAATGCAGAACTAAAATCATCCAAAGGATACTCTGCTAAAGCCATGGTAAGTGGAACTGCTACATTAAATAACTTGCTGATATTGCGTGTATACTCCATTTGGACGCCACCCGTAAAATCACTACTATTTAAGCTATTATCAAACTGAAACTGATAGTTTGGGAAAATGTACCGTATGGCAAGTCCATCTTTATTTTCAGTGTACTGGGCATCTACATTGATAGTACAGATAAAAAGACCGAATAGGAAAAGGGTAAATATTTTTTTCATGCTCAATTATTATGATTATTACCAAAACGAACATCAACAGCCAAATTAGCTATTGATGTTCGCACGAGAATTTATCTAGAGTATTAAGTTTAGATCAACCAATCAAACCTCTGCCTTTTTTATTAATACGCCCTTCGTCTAAGAGTTGCTTCATCAAGCGATCTAGAATGCCATTAATAAAATCTTTACTTTTATCCGTGCTGTATAACTTTGATATTTCAACAAACTCATTCAGGGTAACTTTAGTAGGGATCGAAGGAAAATCCAGCAATTCACTTAGGGCCATTTTCAATAAAATAAGGTCAATAACGGCCACTCGATCTGCATCCCAATTTTTCAGAACTGGCTCGATAATCGTCATTAAACTTTCTTCTTCTTCATAGACTTTTCGAATCAAAGCTTCCCCAAAATCAACAGTAGTCTCTCTATTAGGTCGATATTGCTCGTAAAAATCATCCGCTAATGGCAATGCTTTTAGGTTTTTCTTTATAGCTCCAACTATCAGTGATTTATCGTCAATATAATTTGGATAATGATCCTCTAAGGCCTCTACAAAAACTTCATTGTTAAAACACGTTTTCAGAAGACTTAGCATAATACTAACTTGCTGCTCATCAGATACCTCCGTTTGGGAAACGTAGGTTTTGTAGGCTTCTTTTTTGGCAAAGTCTTGGTAAACCAAACGAACCGTATCCGAATCGATCTTATCCTCAATTTTATACAATCGAAATAGCTTCTGTAAACCCTCATTTTCTATCAAAGAAGCCATAACCGACTGATCTACCAAATGTGCTTTAAAAGTGCGATCCTCTTCAGTAGGCCTTAGTTTGGCCTTCTTTTTCTGGCTATCTTGCCGGGCATAACGCGTAATGTGAATAAGATAACGCAGAGCCAATAAATACAATTCAAAAGATGACCTGATCTTTGTTTGATAAGATTGCAATGCCCGCTGATAATCCAGCTGTTCATCGCGATTCATAGCATACAGGACTTGCATTATTTTGACGCGAATACTCCTTCTACTTAACATGATTTCAAATATATAAATTTATTCAATCTTTTTCGAATAAGACCTTATCCAGCAAGATTACTGAATATGAGCTGCTTTGATTTCGTCAAAGCTAGGCATTTTTCGATAGTGCCACTTTTTAAGCACAGTACCATCCTTCATTAATACCACACCAGGGTTTGAACGCACGATGGTTTTCAACAAAATATCATCTGCCAGGTAAAAAGGATAAGCACTTTGGGTTTCATGCCGAAAATCCTCAATCATCGCTTCCGTACCAAACTGGGTTAAAGCAAATACCTTCACCCCTTCTTTCTGGGCAGCATCCATCACAGGATTAACCTTTTCTGTCCATTTGGCCAGGTAGTCCGGCTTCCATTTGTAGCTTTCCTGGGTTATTTGTTTGTCTTCAATCCCTGCAATTTTCATCATATACTGCATGGTATCCGCGACTAACATAGAATCTCTTACATAGGAAGTGTCCTTTACAGTGATGGTATTGCGGTTAATCTCTGGGTATAACTTATAAGCCACCAGCATAAAGGCATAACCTTCCGTTTGAAGTAAATCATCTCCGATTTCGTTGCCTTCAAAATCAGTTGCCCCAAAATCACTGATCTTAGTTTGTGGGATAGCTGGATCACCAGCTATTTGATCCATAAATTCGTATTTATCCTCATTCCCATATTCTGCCAAATTTGGTACATATTGCTCATATGGAATCTCAATGACCTTATCATTTTCTAGATCCTTTAGCTGAAAAAGAATCTCCCGATTTTGATCAGCTTCGAATTCTGCTTGCTTTTGCGCGTAAATATTAACACCTTCACGGAAAGGCCGGAAATCTGCATGTGGGATATCCCAAACATAGTTACTAAAACAGTAAACTAGCGTTCCAACCGTGGTGGCTAATACGATGGCTGTTCGGGTGCTTCCTTTGAATAATTGGTGCATTTTTTTCGTACCAAAAAGGAAAATCAAGGCTGGGATCAACAAGAAGATGTCCTTTAAAAAGGAGGTCTTTGGTTCTAATTTAATGAAATCTCCAAAACAGCCACAATCGGTTACCCGCATATTATTTTCATCATAAGCCATCCAACTTCCAAACTTAAAGAAGTTGGTCTCGATCGTATCTAAAGGCACCCAGCCTTCATCTTGCATATTTGCAGTAGAAGAATAGAGTACTTTTTGCCTTTGGTTATCTTGCTGCATGATGACAACATCTTCCTGAGGAACATAACCCGTCAAGAAGGTAAAGCCGGTTAGAAAGGTAAAAAAGGCCACAATCCCAAAAAAGGCCCAGGAAGTCAATTTTCGATTGGATCCAACCAATAACATGATACCGAGTACAATTTCCAAAACAATCATGAAGACGGAAAAGCCATTGACATAATTATTTAACCAAGGAAATATGGGCGCAATGAATGACATGGCTGTCGCATCAAAAGTAGCTTCAAACTCTGCAAAATACTGCTCCATCTTGTAAGCAGTACCAAGTGGGTCTACGGCTTTCACCCAACCAGAAAAAATAAAGAGTGCCCCAGCAAAGTTTTGTAAAAAACTGATGCCCCAATTTTCTATTTTCTTAAATCCAAATCCAACAATTGCTGTCAATATTACTGCAGCAATACCTATATACAATATCAAAATCCCAAGTGTCATAATATCTACTGTTTACTGTTCTTGTTCCTTAATTTTAATCAATGCGAATAAAGCGTAATTAGCCATATCCATATAATTAGCATCTAAGCCTTCTGATATGATGGTTTGTCCACCTTGATCTTCAATTTGTTTGACGCGTAAGAGTTTCATGAGAATTAAGTCCGTTAAAGAACTGAGTCGCATATCTCTCCATGCTTCTCCATAGTCATGATTTTTCTGAATCATCAAAGTCCTAGTCAAAGTTGCTTTTTGGTCATATAACTGCTCCGCTAATTCTGGTGTTAGATCTATTTTAGTATCCCCTATCATATCCAATTGGATCAAAGCCATAATGCTGTAATTGACAATACCAAGATACTCAGTATCAACGGAGTCTGCTACTTTTTGGGTAGCAAGATTTTCTATGGTCCGAATACGTTTGGCTTTGATCATGAGCTGATCAGTGAGAGAGGAAGGCCTAAGAATACGCCAGGCAGTGCCATAATCTTGCGTTTTCTTCAGGAAGATGTCTTTACAACTTTTTAAAGCTTGATCGTACTGTTCGAGGGTCTTTTCCACCAAAGTTTTTTTAGCTTGATCTTAATTTTTTACAAATATAGAACTTCTTATCCGAAACCAAATAACCATCTTTGCAAATGGCTCGTTAATTCCGTCTAAATAATTGTTAATGATTTATCTGATTCTCTCTATTCTATGTTCTACGGCGATTGTTTTGTTATTCAAAACCTTAGGGATCGGTAAGATTCAGGTCTTTCCGACAATCTGTCTGAATTATATTGTCTGTGTCATTTGCGCTTGGATTACAGAAGGACAAATGCCTATAAATCAGGCTACTGTTCAAGAACCTTGGTTCCCTTTTGCACTCTTTCTAGGTGTTATTTTCATCACTGGATTCAACATCACGGCCATGACGGTACAAATATTCAGCGTAACGGTAGCCGCTGTCATGCAGAAAATGTCCTTAGTGTTGACGGTTCTTTATACCATAATCTTTTATCAAGAAGCCGTAAATTTTTTAAAAATCACCGGAATATTATTGGCTTTATTTGCAATTATTTTGATTAATTGGCCGAATAAACAAATTCAAAACTCTAGTAAAGTAAAAAAATGGTACTGGTATTTATTTCCAGCCTATACCCTACTTTCTAGTGCTTTAATTGAAATTATCTTTTTCCGCGTAGAAAAAATGACTGGTAATGGTGCTGATCTCGGCTTTATTGCCTTGATTTTTGGAATTGCAGGATTGATTGGTAATGTAGTCCTAATCATAGGGTTAATTCGAGGAAAAATTCGTTTTGGATGGAAAGAAATCACCGCTGGAACCAGTCTGGGGATCATTAATTTTGGTTCTATTTATTACTTACTTAAAGTAATTGGCATGGGTTGGGAGGGCTCCGTAGTATTCCCCATTAACAATGTGAGTATTATTACTCTATCTACCATCATTGCCATCTTATTCTTCAAAGAAAAACTACTAAAAATTACTGGTATAGGTTTGGTTTTTGCCTTAGTAGCCATTGCCTTTATTGCTTTATCATAGAAAGGACGAAAATTTAAGCCCATATTTTGTCAACCTAGAATCATTTGAATTTAAAAGATAACCTAATGGAAGATACCTACAAAATGGTCCAGGCCAAAGCTTACGGTTTTTTCAAAGATCGAGGCAGTAAATTTGAAGCTTACGCCTACCCAGTTTATGATGAAGCTCAATGTCATGAAAAACTAAGCATTGTACGAAAGTTACACCCTAAAGCTAGACACTTTTGCTATGCTTATCGTCTTGGTCTGGGCAAAATAAACTTTCGGGCCAACGATGATGGAGAACCTTCTGGAACTGCTGGCAGACCTATCCTTGGCCAGTTAGACAGCTTTGGGCTTACCAATACCATTATTATTGTCGTCCGGTATTTTGGCGGCACCCTACTTGGAGCATCTGGCCTCATCAATGCTTATCGAAATGGTGCAATGGAAGCTTTAAAAGCAGCAGATATTGTAGAAAAGATGGTAGAAGATATCTACCGATTCACTTTTGAATATGCTTTAATGAGTCCCGTAATGAATGCCATTAAGAAACAAAGTTTAGAGATGGTTCGGCAAGATTTCCAGGCAATTGGTATTGTCGAAGTAGCCATCCGGCAAAGTGAAGTCAAGGAAACACTGGATTTAATGCGTGCCCAAATTGCCAACGTTCATTTGGAAGAAGTCGCTACCTTAGAAAAAATTGATGGATTGGAGATTGAATTTCAATATACCCGCTAAATTAAAAGCACCTTCGAAATCAATCACACGTCATTATCATCCGTATCTTCAGTAAGCATCGCCCGCATATCTCGATTAACGGCAATAGAGGCATTCAATTCGTAGCCCATTAATAGCACCATGGAGTTAATTTGTAACCAAAGCATAATCACGATTATGGTTCCAATTGACCCGTAAAGCTCATTGTAGGTATTAAAGTTATTGACGTAAGCTGAAAAAATAATCGAAGCCAATAAGCAAAGGAATGTAGCTAAGGTAGCGCCTGGTGTGAATAATTTAAATTTTTGTTTAGTCGCCGCTCCAAAACGATAAATCGTTGCGATGGAAACATAAAATAAGGAAATGACCACCATCCACCGTACAATATTTAATATGGTCGTCGACAATTGGTCCAAACCTAAAAGTTCGTCTAAATATTTTAGTAGAAATTCCCCTAAAATGATGAGCACAATGGAAGTAATTAAAAAGATTCCCAATTGAAAAGTTAGACCGATCGCAATAAATCGCTTTTTAAGGGAGCGTCGTTGTTTAAAGGTACTAGAATTGCTTTCAGCAAACCCACACATCCATTAAAAACCCAATAGACAATAAGCCAATTCGTGGATTTGAAGTGATGTCATCAATAAATTTGAAGAGTTGTTCTCCTGCTACCCCAGGCATAAATTTTTGAATTTCATACTGCAAATAGTATTCAAAATTATCCCCAGCTGGTAGATACTTTAAAAAGTACCTTTTCAATAAAGGGATCAAAGTAAAAAGAGCCATGATGGATGGGAAAAGCGACAAAAAAAAGCTGTAAGCAATAGCATTGGCCCGTGTCAAAAGATCAAATCTACGTAACTCTCTTAGGATAAAAACTACTACATCATAAATAGGAACCTTAAAAAAACCTGGCAGCGAGTGTTCTTGAGACCACTTCAGAACGCGCTGCGTTAAAGGATGATTGACCATCCATTGACGCAAAGCTTTGAAATTTATTTTTTTAATCTTCACTTATAAAAAATGGTCTTAATGCTTTCAATAGAAATTCAGGAGCACTCACTGTTTTATTGGTGTTAGCATCAACAAAACATAGCTTTACACGTCCTCCATTGACTAATTTATTTTTTTCATTAAAGATACGCACATGAAAAACAATTGTTTTATCAGGTAGTTCTCTCAAGGTTGTTTCAATGGTCAATAATTCATCGTAGCGTCCGGGCCTAACAAAGCGCATATCTAAATTCATGACAGGCATTAAGATCCCTAGTTCCTCTTCCATTGACTTATAGGTCAACCCTAAAGAACGCAGCATTTCCACTCGACCAATTTCGTAATATGCTGCATAATTACCATAATACAAATACCCCATTTGGTCTGTTTCGCCATATCTTACGCGCTTTTGAAATTTGTGGGTATACATTTATGTTTGGTAGTTTTACTTTTTGAAGATTTGATTTTTTTAAAAAACCTCTAAGCTCATTTAGGTAGCGCTTATATTTCCTATCCTTTAACTATTTTCCCTAATAATCGGACAAGTCATACAATGAGAGCCCCCTCTGGCCCGAGACAATTCATTAGAAGGCAGGGTGATAATCGTATTTTCAATATCCTCTACTTTTAGGGTTCCATTATCTAATTGTTTTAATAAATCATTGGCGTGTAGAATTTGGTAGCCAGCCTCTTTGAAAGCGATTTCCGTTCTTGGATTACGATCGTAAGTAATCGCAACGCCTGGTTTGATGGCTACCAAATTACAGCCATCTGTCCATTGCTCTCGTTCTTGATAAGGCGATTCACCGTTACCACTGTAAATAAACTCCATGTTAGAGTTGATTTCGTGTTCAATGAAATCCTGAATACTGGCATAGGGCTTAGCGGTACCATTGGACCGGTAAACTTCAACGGTAGAACTTAAGCCTTCTACAACGATTGGTTTGTAAGCCACAATGTGATTGTGGTTTATTTGT
>CAXIDD010000244.1:0-7551 GCA_964021975.1 uncultured Saprospirales bacterium
GGGCACTAGCAAAAGATTCTTGTGCTCCTGCAAAATCAAAAAAGGCAAACATCACAATAACGGAGATCGTACCCAATAAAAAAGCAAGGCGCAATGGATGGTAATAAGGCCGAGTCCGACCATTGACATATTCCTGAATGACCTTACCTGGACTCTTGAGTAAACTCCGCAAGGTAAACCACTAACCTCTTTCCACATTGGTAATAGCAGCTAAAACATAACTAATTAGATTACGAACGGTAATCCTTTTGGTGATAACTACCTGGCCGCATTGTCCACAAAATGGACCATTTAACTCCGCCGCACAATTTTTACAAGTATTCTGAACTTCCATAGAGACAATTTGTGTGAATCAAGAATGAATTCTAATTTGAACTTTTTACAAAAGTATTAACTTCTATTCACACATGAAGGTAAATATTCAAACCAAAAAAATAGTAGTTACAGGACCAGAATCTAGTGGAAAGACAACATTGGCCAAACAATTAGCCGAAAAGCTATCTGCTCCTTGGGTTCCAGAATATGCACGTGACTACCTCGAAAAACTTAACAGCCCCTATCAGGCTAACGACATTTTGAATATTGGAGCAGCCCAAATGGCTCAACATTCGGCCAGTTACCAACAAAATCCAAGCTACTTAATTTGTGACACCTCCTTCTTGGTATTAAAAATCTGGAACGAAGTGAAGTTCATCAACAAACAGGAATGGCTGGAGGTGCAATTCCTCCAAGATCCAGTCGATTTATATTTATTATGTGCACCTGATATTCCATGGACTTACGACCCTTTACGAGAAAATCCAGACGACCGGCAGGTACTTTTTGACCTTTATCAACAGGCTTTACAAAACAGCCAAAAGAACTACCTCATCATCAAAGGTACCGATCCACAACTACGCCTCGAAGAAGCAGCGCAGGCTGTCAAAAAATTATTATAATAGATTGAAATCAAGAATCAATTCGTTTTTTTAGTTTTTTGCACTTAGATTTGCAGTGATTTAATATTTGGGGTGCCTTTACAGGCTGAGATCATACCCATTGAACCTGCCCGGGTAATGCCAGGAAGGGAAATGCAGAGTAGCTGCTTTTTACCAACTATTTTGGTACAGCAGTGCTCATCTATGATCCAATCTCCAAAGTTGTTTATTCATTCTCTAAAAAATTGTCTTATGCAATTGAAATGGCAACTTTTGGCCTTTGGTTTATTTCTACTTTTTTCCGCACAAGCTCAAAACAGCATCAAAGGGAAAGTAGTAGATACCAAAAACCAAGCTTTAGCAAACGTAGCAGTCGTATTAATCCCTGGTAATCAAGGCCAAACGACTAATGATCAGGGTAACTTTTCCTTCGACAACTTAAGCGAAGGTACCTACACGCTTTTATTTTCTAGTTTAGGCTACGCTAGCCAAGAACTAAAGATTCCAAACAGCGAGACTACTTCAAGCTTAAACATCACTTTACAACCAACCGCCTACGCCATGGATGAGATGATCGTTCAGGCAACTCGTGCAAAAGAAAAGACACCAATGGCTTATACCAATGTTGGTAAAGAGGATTTGGAAACTCAAAACCTGGGTCAAGATATTCCTTTCCTTTTACGCTGGACACCCTCTGCCATTGTCACTTCTGATGCGGGAGCTGGTATTGGATATACCGGCATCAGAATTCGCGGGACGGACCCCTCCAGAATTAATGTAACCATTAATGGTATTCCTTTGAACGACTCTGAGTCGCAGGGTGTATTCTGGGTCAACATGCCAGATTTTGCCAGTTCAACGGAAAGTGTACAGGTCCAGCGGGGCGTTGGGACTTCTTCCAATGGCGCCGGTGCTTTTGGCGCAACCATCAATTTGAATACTGGAAAAGTAAAAGAAGAAGCTTCGGCAAGTGTCAATACTTCTGTGGGTTCGTTTAATACCTTCCGGCGCAATATTCAATTTGGAACAGGTGTTTTGAAAGATCGCTTTAGTATTGAAGGTCGTTTATCTAAAATCAACTCCGATGGCTACATTGACCGAGCTTCTTCGGACTTAACTTCTTACTATCTTTCCGGAGCTTACCTTGGAGATCGGACAATGCTGCGTTTCAATACTTTTTCAGGACATGAAATTACCTACCAAGCCTGGAACGGTGTCCCTGCTGATTTGATCGAATCTCGGGAGACACGAACCTTCAATTCAGCTGGCTTGGAAAAACCCGGAGAACCTTACGAAAATGAAGTCGACAACTATCGGCAGACCCATTATCAAATGCACCTGAACCATCAATTTGCAGCAAATGTAACTGGAAACTTGTCTTTCCATTACACGCAAGGAGAAGGTTATTTTGAGCAATATAAGGCGGATCAAGATTTGAATGATTATGGCTTTTCAGATATAGACCAAGGTGACTTTCGTCCTGACTTAGTCCGTAGACTGTGGTTGGACAATGACTTTTATGGTACTGTATTTAGCCTCAATATCAATCCTAGTAAATTTGACTTTACATTGGGTGGTGGCTATAATATTTATGAAGGTCGTCACTTTGGAGAGATTATTTGGTCAGAATTGGCGACTGGATTAGAACCGGAGCAGCCTTATTATGATAATGATGCCCGCAAAACTGATTTTAACCTTTACGGTAAATTATCGTATCCATTCAGTACAAAACTAGAAGGATATTTGGACCTACAAGTTCGTCAGGTTGGATATGAATTTTTAGGTTTTGATTTGAATGGCAATAATGTCACTCAAGATGATCAACTGACCTTTTTCAACCCCAAATTTGGTTTTTTCTATGATTTTGGTAAAAAAACCAGTGCTTATGCTTCCTTTGGTGTTGCGAATCGGGAACCCAATCGTAATGATTATGTAGAATCCAGTCCCAGTAGTAGACCTCGTCCAGAGCGGCTGTATGATACCGAATTAGGTTTTAGTAAAAACTGGGACAAAGCAGCTTTTACAGCCAATGCTTATTACATGTATTATCGTGATCAATTGGCCTTGAACGGACAATTGAATGATGTAGGCGCATTCACCAGGACCAATATTGATGAGAGTTATCGCTTGGGTTTAGAACTGAACGCAGGTTTTCAATTGAGTAATGCTTGGCGATTAGATGCCGGCGGTACGCTTAGCCAGAATAAAGTAGTAGCTTTCGATGAATTCCTGGATGTATACCTGGATGATGGTGGCTATGAGCAAGCATTGGTACAGCACGAAGACACCGACTTATCATTTTCTCCTTCTGTCATTGCTTCTTTAGGTCTGACTTGGTCTCCTCTCAAGGGCAAAGAAGAGATGGAAAATATGAATCTGGATCTTAGTTTACTCAGCAAGTACGTCGGGCAGCAATACCTCGACAATACTTCTGATGAAACCAATGTTTTAGATCCTTACTTCTTCTCTGACTTGCGCATAGATTTTACTTTAAAAGAGGTATTGACCAAAGAAATTGGTATTACATTTTTGGTACAAAATGTTTTTGATGCATTGTACGAGACCAATGGTTGGTCTTACCGCTACCGTTTGGGCACAGAGACTGTACTGGATCGTGGTTATTATCCACAGGCTTCTCGAAACTTTTTACTAGGTTTGAATTTAAAATTCTAGTAGATAAAGATTCGAAAGAGTAAGGGGCTGAGTCTTTAAATCGATTTAGCCCCTTACTTTTTTGCCCATTAAAAATTATAATTCACACCAAAGCGATAATTCAAGGGATTCCGAAAATCATCGAAGGGTTGATTGACATAGTAGTTGATGGACATTTCAAACCCAATATTATCATTAATCTTTGAGGTGTAGCCCCCACCGACATAAAAAGCTTGATTAACCTCTCGGTCGATAACTAGTCCGCTGGGTTCTATAAAAATAAACGCTTCGTTTTGATAGGCATATTCTACATGGGCAAAAAACTCCCGTGCGATTCGATGTCTACCAAAAACGCCAAAGCTCCAATCTAAAGGATTGGCCGTCTGGTTTTCGCCCTGAACCAACCTGGATTTAAAAAAGGAGACCGTCGCACTGGCACGTGGTCCAAAAGACAGTTTTTCATTAATTTTATACCCAACCATCGGCGCTACACCCAATACAAAGGTGCGGCTAATGTTCCCTCCCTGGAAGTTTCCAGTAAAGCCCATTCCATACCATAAGCGATCTTTTAGATCGGTACTCCTTCTCTCTGAAGACTGAGCAGAAAGGTTATTATTCATTATTGTCAACAAAAGGACACCTAAAAGCAGTATTTTTCTCATTCCTTTATTTATTTTTATCCTAAAATATACATCTCTATCTTTTCTACGTTCAATAGATACTCAATATTAAGATAAAATTAGGACTTAAATGTCGGCCCCTACCTTAAAACAGTTATTATACTGTAATCCCAAAAAGTGAACAAATAATCCATGAATCGTTTTTTATTACTTTTTCTTTGGCTGAATATTCCTTGCTTTCTCCTTGCACAGAACTGTGGGCTGGAGGAAATTGAGCCTATTCCCTTCTCAGACACCTTAAAAATCGACCTCGAAGTTTTTGAAGTAGTCAACGATGATTTATCAGATATCAATCAAGCGGTATGCAGTGTAGATATTGGATTTCTGTGTAATGAGATCAATTCTTTAGAAATTTGGCTAGTATCTCCCAACTTAGATACCGTTCAATTAGTTGGGCCTAAAACCATTGGTACTGGCTTTGGTTCGTTAGGTGCCAGTTGGGATGTACGTTTCCTCAATGATAGTATCAATGCCACTGCAAGTCCAGATGCCCCATTTGATCAATATTTTGACAATCGACTCAATAGTTTTCCAGCTAACAATTATAACGGTAGCTACTTCCCGAATGCCGGTAGTCTAGCAGATTTTAACACCGGAACCGTCAATGGCACCTGGCAGCTCATTGCCCATTATGAACCTACTTTTCTTTTGGTCGATGGTTCTGCCGTTTTTAAAATGAAGATCAATTTTTGTGATGCGCGTGGATATAATTGTTGTTTTGCCAATGCCGGTAGTTTACGCAATGTTGCTCCACAAAATGCTTGTGAAGGAGACCCCGCACTGCAATTCACCATTTCACCTGAATTTGACGGAATGGAGGCAGATACCAATGTGTATGATTATACCTTTGCCATTGGAAAGGACAGCATCTTGTATGCTTTTGACTCCCTTCCTGATTTTTCAAGCTATCCACCAGGTACTTATCAGTTATGTGGCTTTTCATACCAAAGTGATCAAAGAGACAGTTTTCCAGCCATCGATGGTTTATTTCGTATAGATACTTTTGCCAATCAACTTCAAAGTTTGTTGCCGCCCATGTGTGGTCAAATAACGGATACCTGCGTGACTATTGTCATTCGACCAACTTCGGATACTACCTTTTTGGGCAACCAACTCCTATGTGGCTCAGATTCACTAATTATCGCTGGCCAAAAGCTGGATTCAACTGGTTTATATTTTATTCAGACTACTAATGTTTCTGGATGTGATAGCATTATCCAAGTAGACTTGAATGTACAGCCTATCCAAAGGGATACTTTATTAGAAACGGAATGCCCAGGTGCTACCCATATTGCTGCTACTGGAGCAACCCTGGATACGACTGGATACTACGAATTTAGGTATACTTCATCCATTACAGGATGTGATAGCATTGTAGTGATCGATTTCCGGAGATTAGAAATAGACGCACAAGTCAGTCAAACGGGGACGGATCTTTCTTGTAGTACACCTACTATTACATTAGATGCCAGTGGATCGTCGGCTTTTGGAACTATTTCTTACAAATGGGAAATTCCTCCTTTTGGTGCGGAAGTCGGAAGAGATTCTATCCTTATCGTCACCGAACCTGGTGATTACTTCTTACAACTGTCTACTAGAGTTGGAGCAAAGTCTTGTGCAGATGCTCGTTTTGGGCCAATTACCATAACCAGTTCTGCACAACCACCCGTAGTAGATATTCTTGCTCCAGAATTGCTTACTTGTACAGATACAACCGTTTCCTTACAGGCCAATGTTAGTCCTTTAGTTGGGAATTACAGCTACCAATGGTCTACCACCGATGGCAATATATTAACAAATCCTGATAGCTCCCTACTTCAGGTTAACGAAATTGGGACCTATCAAGTCATTGTCACTAATCTAGATAGTGGCTGTCAAGATACTAGCTTTACGCAGGTATTAAGTGACACCATTATTCCAGTTTTAACTGGTGTTAACGATACCATACTCACCTGTGATCCAGGTAGTTTAAGGCTTAATGTAAGTCCTTTTGATAATAGTCGGTCTTACAATTATCAGTGGACAGCACAACGGGGTTTACCCATTGATGATGCCAATACTGCTAGCCCTTTAATTAATTTTGCGGATACTTTTATCGTAGCCTTTACAGATCTACAGAACGGCTGTCAAAGTCAGGATAGTTTGGTGGTTAGCTTAGATACGCTAACGCCTGCTGCGGTAATTGCACCGGTCTCTCTGTTAGATTGTCAGGTACGAGAGTTTGACTTAGATGCAAGCAGTTCTGATCAAGGTCCAAGTATTCTAATCGATTGGCAAACCAGCAATGGTGGTAATATTAGTGCCAATGGTACCAGCCTGCAACCTACCATAAATGCAGGTGGCATATATACTTTGACTGTAAGAGACACCCTGAATGGCTGTAGTAGTCAAGCAAGTGTCTCCGTGACCGATACCTCCGAAGTCCTATTCGCTGAGGTTATTCAATCTACCGATATTAGCTGTATTAATCCTGAAGTTGTCCTTAGTCCAGGTAATTCTAGTACTGGCCCAAACATTAGCTATTTCTGGACAGATTTAGATCAAGGTCTTTTTTCTTCTATTGAAATGGATAGTGTGATTATTAATCAAGGAGGCCGTTATCAATTAATTGTACAAAATACTTTTTCGAATTGCTTGGAGGTAGCCACATTTACGGCTAGTCTAGATACCATCAGCCCAGTAATTAATGCGGGCCCAGATCAAGAGCTGACTTGTAGTCAACCTATCCTAACTTTATCAGGTACGGCCAACTCAAACAATAGTCCGACCATTTATTCCTGGCAGGGGCCCTGTATCGTAGGAGATCCTAATCAGCAATCTATTCAAGTAGATTGTGAAGGCACTTATATTTACCAAGCGACCAATACACAAAATGGTTGTATTACCAGCGATACGGTATTTGTAACCACCAACCCAACTACACCTAGAGTAGTTATTGCTGATACTTTCCGTTTAGACTGCGCTACGGGTAATGTTTCCCTAGATGCCAGTCAATCTTCTGGCGGAAGGGTCGAATGGTTTTTCAATAATTTCGCAATAGGCTCTGTGAATGATAACATTACGGTAAGTAGGACGGGTACTTATACAGTAAGAGTTATCAATGATACCTTAGCTTGTTCAGCAGAGAAGGATATATTCGTTATCCTGGATTGTACCCCAGAAATTGTGCTCAACAATATAGAGGCTCTAAACTGTCAAAATGATAGTATTCTTCTTGACGCTAGCTCAAGTATTGGGGAGAGTCTAGCTTTTTCTTGGAGCGGTCCAAATAATGGATGTATTTTAAGTAATAACACCTTAGC
>CAXIDD010000245.1:0-7504 GCA_964021975.1 uncultured Saprospirales bacterium
CTTTTTTTCAATAAAATCTAAAAAATACTCTTGATTATCCCCTAATTCTAAGTTTGTAGGAGGATTGAAATTGAGAATCATACTGTCGTTATCATTGGGAATTTCGCCCAATAAATCTTGCAAATGTGTCATGTGCAAATAATTGGCGTCATCTTTATAAACCAATAACAACTCACCTTCTTCAACGGCTTTACTATTGTAAGCCATAATTTCTTCAATATGCCCAGACTGTGTAGCAACTAAGTTGCGTGGTGGATCCGTGAATGCTATGGTAATATCAGCTTCCTGTTTATCTGGATAACTGATAATGGCTGCCAACGCTAGTAATAAGACAAAAAAGACCACGGCTAAAATCGTACCAAAACGAATCAGCCATCTTGGTGGTGTCCCAAGAATTTCCTGTACCTCTTCACTTCTGATATTTATCTCATCCATCTTTTAATAATTGTAATCGCAGCAAAATGATGACCTCATTTTTGTTTTAAGCTCCTAATTCAAGTTGGTTGCGTACCAATTGAAAATAAGCACCTCGTAAATAAGCTAATTCTTCGTGGGTTCCTTGTTCTACAACTTCTCCATCTTCTAAAACCAAAATATGGTCTGCATTACGTACAGTGCTCAATCGGTGAGCAATAATAACCACTGTTTTATTGTAAAAGAAATCTTCTAAATTTTCCATCACAACCATCTCGCTGAAAGCATCTAATGCAGTGGTAGCCTCATCGAAGAATAAATAATCCGGGTTTTTATAGATGGCTCGAGCAATCAGCAAGCGTTGTTTTTGGCCTTCACTTAGCCCTAAACCATCTTGACCTATCCGAGTGCTATATCCTAATGGTAAAGATTCTACAAAACTCTGAATATTAGCCAACTTAACGGCTTTCAATAATTGTTTCTTATCTACAATTTCGTCTCCAAGTGCAATATTCTTAGCAATTGTATCACTAAAGATGAAGCCATCTTGCATGACAACACCGCATTTTTCTCTCCACAGTTTTTGGCTCAAATTGGCCATATTTACATCTCCAACACGTATTTTTCCTTCAGTTGGAGGGTAAAAGTTTAATAGCAATTTCATCAAGGTGGTTTTCCCTGAACCACTGCGTCCAACGATTGCTACGATTTTACCTTTAGGGATTTTTAGGTTGATATTTTTCAGGACCATTACAGAATGTGGTCCATTGTATTGAAAGCTAACCTCTTCCAGAACGAGGTTAGAGGTCTCAGGCAAAATGGATATTTTTTCTCCAGGCCCTTCTTCATCCTTTTGAATGTGAATCTCATTCATCCTTTCCAATGATATTTTAGCATCTTGATACGCAATCAAAAAATCAATCAAGGAGGAGATTTGGCTATTTATCGTCCCTAGAATATAGATAATAGCGACTAGGGTTCCCAGCGTTAAAGTAGAGCTTGCAACCGCCGTGGCAGCCAGAAATATAATGAGGATATTTTTAGTCTCGTTGATGAAGTTAGCACCCAACCTTTGAAACTGCTGAATGCGCATGGCACTCAAACTCGTCCTGAATAGTTTTGCTTGAATACGCTCCCAAGCCCAGCGTTTTTGTTTCTCCGCATTGTACAGCTTGATATCCTGCATCCCTCCGATCAACTCCATCAAGTTGCCTTGATTTTCAGCAGATTGATCGAAGCGCCGATAGTCTATTTCTTTTCTTCTTTTGATGAAGAATCCAACCCAAGCTAAGTATAGTCCGGTGCCGATAAGAAAAACATAAAAAATAGGAGGATGCCAAAGGAAAAGTATAACCCCAAAGGCAATGTAATTCAAAAAGGAAAAAATAGACAACAGACTGGTGGAACTCAAAAAGCGTTGGACGCGCTCGTGGTCTGACACCCGCTGCATCAAATCACCCGCCATCCGACTATCAAAAAAACGTAAGGGTAATTTGGTTAACTTAAATAGATAATCAGATATCAAGGTAATGTTCACGCGTACACTTACATGCAGCAAGATCCAAGATCGGATATATTCTATCGCAGTTTGGGTAACAAAAAGCACCAATTGTGAAATTAAAATCAACTGGATAAACCCTATATCAATGTTGCCAATACCGGTATCGACAACCGCCCGCATCATGAACGGGAATATAAAGTGTAGACAAGTACCAAGGATAAGGCCCAATACCAATTGGTACATCAGACCCCGATAATTTTTAAAGTAGGAGAAAACATGACGGAAGCCAGATTTGTCAATTTTTTCACCGTCCTGTTGGTAGAATTCTGGCGTAATTTGTAGCAATAACAAAACACCTTGTTGCTGACCATCCCGTGTTTCTTCACTGGCCCAGTGGCGCATAAACTCCTCCTTGGTCAACTTAAATTTGCCCTCCGCTGGGTCTGCAATCCAAACAAAGTTTTTATTAGCGCGATAAACGACTACAAAGTGCTCCTCATCATTCCAGTGCGCAATACAAGGCAATGGAATAACAGACAATAATTGATCATAAGTGGTGTGAACCGCCAATGTTTGTAGGCCAATTTCCTCAGCCGCATCACTAATACCGAGCAAAGAAACCCCTTGCCTACCGAAGTAAGTAAGCTCTCTGAGACGCTCTAAGGAGTAAAACCTGCCGTAGTGTCTGGCGATCATCCGGAGGCAGGCTGCTCCACAGTCCATAGCATCATGTTGCTTATAGAACGGGAAGCTTTTTATCATAAATCAGTATAGTAAGCGATTAAATAGTAATTCTCTAAACTCTATGTCCTTGAATATCAAGGCAAATCTAAAAATTAAAGATATAAAAATATATCTTGCAATGTAAACATTTTGCGTGTCTTTTGCCATACTTTTAGCATGATCCTTATACAAACGCATTTTTTAGCTTTTCCGATATGAACTAGCCCGGCAAATTATCGTAATATTGTCTTAAACCTTATCACGCTTATGCACAATAGCTTTATTTCTTTAGTTTGTGTTTTGCAGGCAGATTACGAACTGCGTCTTCTAGAAAACTACCTCACCAAAACCCACGAAATCCTAAGCACTCAATTCACGGACTTTGAGATAATTCTGATCAATAATAAGTTGAATGAAACTCCAGACCGTGTGATTAATTTGCTGCCAGCCAAGGTCCGGCAATCCTTGTTTTTATTCAATCTGTCTACCAAAGCTAATAAAAGCCATGCCATTCTTGCAGGGTTAGATCGGGCCAATGGTGATTACACTTTTATTTTTGAAATCGAATTACAGGATCAAGTGCAGCTGATTCCTGCTTTGTTTGAGGAAAGTCAGAAAGGCTTTGACATCGTCTACTTACGGACAAAATCCAGAAAAATACCACTGCATATCCGTTTTTTTAATAAGATCTTCTACGGTATTATGCGCAATTTTTCAAACCTCAATGTTGACGAAGGTGCCTACGATACTAGAGTCATCTCTAGAAGAGCTCTAAACTCCCTATTGCGATTAAGAGAAAACCTTCGATACATGAAAGCCATTTATTCTCTGGTTGGCTACCCTACCAGCTCAATAGAATTGCCCCGACCGATAGAAGAGCGAGATAAATTATCTTTTTCAGACCGTTTTAAGACTTCTCTAATTGCTATTACTTCGTTCACCAGCTTCCTAAGGACCGTCTTATTGAGTGTATTTTTGACTACGTTTATCTTCCTTATTGGGGTAATTGCTAATGCCCTTCTAGTCAAATTTACAGGCTTTGATTTATTTGGAAACCCAGAAGAAGTAGTCAAAGGTTGGACTTTTCTAGTGATATTGGTTTCTCTATTTTTTGCGGCTAATTTTTTGATTCTTTACATAATGTCCATCTATCTTAGTAACATTTATCAGGAAATGAAACAACGGCCGATGTATATTATTGAGTCTATTAAGCGATTTTAGGCTTAATTTTAAAGACATATAAGAAGCTTTTTTAAGTGCCTTTGATGTTTTAAGAAATTTATTTTATAATTGCTCCAACAACCAATCTTTGGCAAAGGCAATTACCTCAGCTTTATTGGGATCATGGTGAATTTCGTGGTAGCCACCTTCCCAAGATTTAAAAGAAACGGAACCAGAGACGCGCTCTGAAAAAGCTTTTGCTGCATCGAAACTAATTACCTTATCGGCCGTACCGTGCATGATCAATAAAGGCACTTTAATAGCACCACTGTATGCCTGCAACTCTTCCGCTTTATTGAGCATAAAAACGCCAGTGTTGGGTGTAATCTGATCGTGGACTAAAGGATCATTGATATAAGCTTGTACTTCTGCTGGATCACGACTAATATGCGCTGGATCTAAGTCATTTTTCATACTTACTCCAGGCAGCAAAGAACGAACCAATTTTCCCATTTGTAATTTAATAGGGGAAGGTTTAAAGGCCAAGTCAATCCAGGGCGCGCTAGCAATCACTCCATCAACTTCTATTGCTTCATCTTTTAAATAATTCAACACCAAGTTCCCGCCCATACTGTGTCCATAAAGGAAAACAGGAAGACCAGGATAAGCCTCTTTGGCCTTGCTTATCAAATTCTTTATTTCTTCTATAAACGCAACAAAGGAAATGGTATGTCCCCGTTTCCCTTCTGAGCGACCGTGTCCTCTCCGATCATAAGCCATACTCGCCATTTCTGCTTCTGCGAAAGCTTTGGCGATTGGAGCATAACGTGCGCCATGTTCTCCCATACCGTGTACAAAAGCTACCACAGCTTTAGCTTGTTCAACAGGCCAGTGATGTCCATGAATATTTAAACCGTCCGGCGTAGTCCAAGAAAAAGTACTTCCTTTCATTTTTTTTATATTTAAATAGATGTCCGAAGTTAAAAAACTTCGGACATCTAAACTACGTTGATCTATTGCAAAAATTAAAATCCTGGCATCAACATCACCGCATTTTGCATCATGCGCGAAGGTCCACGCCAAAACATCCGGTAGTGAGTATTGTCTAATAAAAAGACTACTTTTCCTCTACCTACATTTGCTACACCTGCAAAACTTCCACCAGCTAGATGTTTCAAATTTTCTTGAGAAGCATAGCCAGCTACGGCTAGTTGCTTAGGATCTTTGTGATAATAACCAACGGTCTGTAAAGCACTACTTGGCACGAAAGCATCCGTTCCAAACTTGAGGGTATAGACCTCAGGATCAACACCAAAAGCTAATGGATGAGAATTGTCAATCATCCCATTTAATGCTGTACCTGGAATTCGTTTTTTACCAAAGTAGTCTTCCCGGTTTTCGTAAGTTACATATTTGGCTTGTTCAGAAGTATCCCTTTTGCTTGATTTGATTTCTACATTAGTAAAACCAGAAGCTTTCTTGGTGAAGAAATTGGCTGCGCTTTCGGTAGCAACAATAGTACCTCCTCGACTAACCCAATCCTTGAGGACTGCCAGTTGTTCTTTAGGGAACATCTGCTTCAATCCTCCTCCTCCACCGGCAAGGATCAATACATCATAATTATTCAAATCTGCTAGGCCGTACCTCGAACCAAACTTAGGTAAAGCAGACTGTTGAAAAACAGAAGTACGTACCCGTTCTACTGGAAGTTCCGTTTCTTGATCAAAAAGGAAATAGATCTGCCCACAAGTATAAGTATTGAATGGCGGCTCCACCAACATCGCTACTTTAGGTTGTTTAACAGGTCGATTCTTAGAAGAAGCCAGGTCCATTCCAGTCTTCATTCTTCCACTTTGGTAACTATCAATTACAACACCCGTTTCGCTAGCGATCATGGCTAGATCCGCTTCAATTTTATCTTTTTTATCTAGATTTCTTCCTGCCAGGATAATCAAGGTTCCAGGTGGATAGGTCTTCCCAGTCTGATCTGTAAATGCAGATTCAGCCGAACGGACCCGGTACTTTTTACTCCACAGTTTAGCAAGTGCTTTTGGCGCATGACGCTGATTCCAGTTGATGACATATGCGTAGGCATCTGCTGCCTTATTAAAACCTGTGTTGGGCATTAATTCTTCCGTCACTTTATCCGTCCCAACCATTGGTACAGATGGCAAGCTATAGGCATCCAGGTTGTAAGCCAAAGGAGCCGCCCAAGTGGACATATCGTACATCACAGAATCTTCAATAGCCATATTCCGCTCCATCACACTGGTAATAAATAAGTGCCTTGGCTGCTTGGTACTGACCAAAAAACTACCCGCAGGAAAGCTTTTATCGCCAGATTTACCTGTGCGAAAATCAAGAGCATTTTTCACCTTCATATCCTGATTGGTTTTCAGGACTTCCACACCATTTCTCAATAAAATATTGACAACATCATTGGCATAAATATCATCGCTACTAAAGACATAAGCTTCAGAATCTGCTTTATTGTTCTTAGGCTGCCAGGATTCATAACTGTAACGGAGCAAATCTTGTCGTCTTTCCGCAGATTTCTTAATTGTAGCAATAGAAGTTGTGTAATGATCAAAGATCCGTTGTCTGAGGGTCAAGACATACCCGTCATTGGTTTCGATGGCACGTCCTCCGCTAATCCCTCCTTGCTCGGTGAGCATCCCGATAGCTCCCATCACCGAAGGGTAAGAAGACCCGTAAGCAGGATAGAAGAAATCAAAAGAAGTACGCGTAAAGTAGTTTAATTTATTTTTATCAAAAGCACGGACATTGGCCATACCAAAAGTATCTGTCCAAGCTTCGTAACGATCTGGCAATAGTTCATTACGAGGTGTTGTACCAGGCATCGTAAAGTAATTAGAATTATAGCCTTGCTCGTGGTAATCAACGTGTACTTGTGGCATCCATTGGTTATAGGTATTAACCTGTCCACGAGATTCTGGGTGTACGCCCCAAATCCAGTCCCGGTTCAAATCAAACCAATAATGATTGGTACGGCCATTGGGCCAGGGAGCGAAATGCTCTAAATCTGCAGGCTCCGTTCCGGGCGTCTTTACTCTCGCCATGGAGTTATACCAATAGGCATATCTGTTCCGACCATCCGGATTGATACAGATGTACATAATGATAACGGACTTATCCAAGACTTCCCTGATCGTTGCATCATTACCAGCTGCTAAACGATAAGCTACTTGCATAGCAGCTTCTGTAGAGCTGAATTCATTTCCGTGAATGTTGTAGCTAAAGGAAGTAAAAACCGGTTCGTCTTCAATTATTTCTGCTGCTTCCGTCGGACTAGCGGTTAATAATTCAAGGTGTTTTTCTTGAATTTCATCAATCCGATCGATGTTTGCTTCGGAAGAGATGACCAAATTAATCAAAGGGCGCCCTTATTCATTAATTAACACCTTCGGAGAGCTTGCCGCTAGCGCTTCAAAGTATTGGGTGACGCGTTCATATTCGGTCATATGCGCGCCCAACTCATAACCTAGAAAGGTAGCAGGTGATTGCACCTTACTTTGATAGTTAATATCTTTTTCAAAGGCAAAACGATCCGTATCTACTACTTTAACTTGTGCAGAAGCCGTTAATAATAGACAAAGGGCAAATAGGCTTAAAAAGAGTTTTTTCATTTTGTTTACTTGTGTTAAAAATCTATATAATCGCATAATGATAAAACCATTATTTCGC
>CAXIDD010000246.1:0-7494 GCA_964021975.1 uncultured Saprospirales bacterium
GTAATCGACGAACAAAAGCTGTCAAACGGAAAGACAACCAGTACATTGCGGGCACTACAATCAAGGTTAAGAAAGTAGCAAACACCAAACCATATATCACGGTCCAGGCCATTGGGCCCCAGAATGCAGCATTATCACCACCAATAAATATTTTTGGATCCAATTCTGCAATCAAAGTGAAAAAGTTGATGTTAAAACCAATCGCCAGTGGAATCAGTCCTAGTACGGTTGTAATCGCTGTCAATAATACTGGACGCAAACGCGTACTACCACCTTGTACAATAGCTTCTTTCACGTCTTCTTTATCTAATTCAAAGGCATTTTTCAAGCCTAATTTTTCGTACTTTTCTTTGGTAACTAGAACGATGTAATCAATCAATACAATGGCATTATTCACTACTACACCTGCCAAGGATATAATCCCTACACCTGTAAATATTACCGAAATATCTCTTCCTGTAATTGCGTAGCCAAGGAATACTCCGATGGTACTAAACAAGATCGACAAGACGATAATAATAGGAGACAATACAGAATTGAACTGGGCTACAATGAGCAAAAAGATGGTGACTAAGGCCAACATGAAAGCGTTGACTAAGAAAGACATATCTTCTGCCTGCTGCTGTTGCTCACCTGTAAATTCATAGGAAAAACCATCTGGCAAATCATAAGCAGCCATATATTCGTCCAATTGTACAATGATTTCATTAGCGTTGTACCCTTGTAGAACATTCGAATAAATCGTAATGGCCCGATCTAGATTCTTCCGTTTAATCGCGCTGTAGGTAGACGTGTACTCTATATTTGCGACTGCTGAAATCGGTACTTGTCTACCTTCAGGTAACATAATCCGTTGGGTCAATAGATCCTCAATGTTATTTCGGTATTGCTCATCTAAGCGGACCATGATTGGGTAATCATCTTCCCCTTCTTTGTATTTACTTACTTCTTTACCAAAGACAGCCGTACGGATGGCATCCGCAACCTGAAAAGTTGATACCTCATAGCGGCGAGCTGCTTCGCGATCGATGTTTACAATCAATTCTGGTTTACCGATACTCACATCGGCAATCAAGCGCTCAATACCTGGTATATTCTTACTGTTTAGGTAAGTAATCAAAGTCTGTGACAAGATGGCCAATTGGTCAATATCTTCTCCTGATACTTCCAGGTTAATAGGTTTACCCGTGGCTGGGCCATCAGCATTTTTATCTACGACTATATCTACTCCTGGGAACTTACGTACGGCAACCCGTATTTCTTCCATAATTTTGAAGGTAGAAATATCACCCCGTTCTTCGCTAGGTACAAAAGAAACGGTAATCCGTCCTTTGTTAGGAGAAGCGCCAGGTTCTGGTGGTCCATTGGGGTCAGAAGTATTTTCTCCGATCTGAGAAAGCACTGCTTCAACGATACCTCGGTAAGGTTTTACTACCTCTTCAATGGTTTCTTCCACTTCTTTCATCAGCTCATTCGTAGCTTGGATATCTGTTCCAAGTGGCATTTCTACAAAAGCATTAATATAAATTGGATCTGCGGTTGGGAAAAAGATCACCTTTGGCGTTCGAATACCCAATAAAACAATTGCAAAAATCAATAAGACAAAAGTTCCTAAAAAGGTCATGATAGGAAAGCGCAAAGCCGCACGAATAAATTTATCATAAACACGCTCTAAAACTGGTAAGAAACGGTTTTGGAAAACGAAAGAAGAAGGCCTTAATAGGAAGTAATAGGTCAATGAAATAAGCACTACAAATCCTAAGAGGTTTCTACCCAATTCAAAATCTGAAAAATGAAATACAATGGCCAATAAAGCCATGGTAGCATTTGCAATCAATACATTCCTACGTTTGCGAGCTCTAATACTTCGATCTTCTGAACGTATATCAATCTTCATGAAGATTGAGGTAAATACAGGGTTAATCACTAAAGCCACAAATAAGGAGGACGTCAAGACAATGATCAAAGTAATCGGTAGGTATTGCATAAAGCTACCGACTAGTCCTGGCCAAAAAGCCATGGGTAGAAAAGCAGCCAAGGTAGTCGCCGTAGAAACAATAATTGGTACGGCCACCTCTCCTGCTCCATATTTTGCCGCTTCAATAGAGCTGTAGCCTTCTTGCATATACCGATAGATATTCTCGACCACCACAATGGCATTATCCACCAGTAATCCAAGCGCGAGTATCAGTCCAAAGAGTACCACAACATTTAACGTCACCCCAGATGCATAGAGGAATAAAATTCCCATCAACATGGATAATGGAATGGCTAAACCAACGAAGGAGGCATTCCGCAAACCCAAGAAAAACAGTAAAACCAGGGTCACCAAAATCACCCCAGAAATGATGCTATTCTCTAAGTTTTGCACCTGTGTACGGGTATTAACCGACTGGTCGTTGAAGGTGGTAATACTTAAATCAGTAGGAAGAACCGTTTTTGCTTCTTTTTACTACATCTAAGGAGATCACTGGAAGTCCATCTGCACGTGCAATACTGGTCCGTTCCTCATAACCAAAACTTACATTGGCAATATCTCTCAGATAAACCGTTCTTTGGTTTTCTGATTTAACAATCAGGTCATTCAGCTCATCTACTTCATCAAATTCTCCTTTCACACGGATGGCTCTTCGGAAGTTGTTTTTCACTAACTCACCACCTGACAGGGTAATATTTTCAGAAGAAATAGCATTTTCAACATCTATAAATGCTACGTTAACCGCCTGCATTTTAGCTAAATCTAAATCGACTTTGACCTCTCTTTCGATTGATCCTTTAAGGTCAACTTTAGAGATTTCGTCTAATTCCTCAATTTCATCTTTAACATACTCGGCATATTCTTTAAGTTCTTCGTTAGAATATTCCCCGGAAACATTCACGGTAATAATTGGAATTTCCGATAGGTTAATATCCAGAACGGTTGGCTCAGTATCTAAATCTGAAGGCAATTCACTCTTGGCTTTGTCTACCGCATCTTTAATTTTGCGAGTAGCATCATCCAAATCAATATCAGATTCGAATTCGGCGGTAATCACAGAATAATCTTGGATGGAAGTAGAACGAATGTCTTTCAGGCCGGTAATAGACTGAATCTCCTTCTCAATAGGTCTGGTAACGAGGCTCTCAATATCTTCGGCAGAGTTACCAAAATAGGGTGTATTAATATAAACCGTAGGAAAATCTACCTCCGGAAATTGTTCTTTAGGAATTTGTTGGTAGGCGGAGATACCTAAAACCAGGATAACTAAAGCCAGTAAGAAAATACTGGTTGCATTATCTACGGCAAAGGTACTGATACCAAAGTTCCGTTTTTTATTTTGCTGATTATCCATTGTTTGATACCATTTTTGCGTTAGTAATTTCTAGCATGTCTCCATTGGCTAAACTGCGGCCACCCTTGTTGATCAATTGCTCACCACCGATTAAACCACTATTAACCACTACTACTCCATCATAACTTTCTCCAGTTTGGATGTATACTTTTTTGGCAACCGTTCCATCGGAGCCATTATCAGCAATCATCACATACTTTTTACCACCGACTTCTTGTTGCACTAAATCGAGTGGAATAACTACGGCGTCCGGTTGTTCGAATTCCTTAATTTTCACAACCGCTAATAAATTAGGCTTTAAGCGATTACCAGGATTCCCTGTTCTGATTTCTGCCTTAAAAGTCCGGTTGGTTGGGTTGATGGTACTTCCAATCAAATTGATCCGTGCTTCTTGTTCGTAATCTAATGCTGGATAAATCACCGTAACTGCATCTCCTTTCCGAACGGCTTGTAGATAATTTTCTGGTAGATCAACCACCACTTCAAGCCGATTTGTACTGAGAATATTAATAATTGGAGAGCCTGGCAAGGCCAACTCACCTGCTTCCAGATTAGCCATATCTACTACACCCGTAATTGGCGCATAGACTTTAGATTTGGTTAATTGGAAAGCCAAAGTCTCTTTTGTTTTATTCAAACGCTCTACATTATTTTTTGCTTCTAAATATTGTAGTTCAGAACCTATATTCTGTTTCCAGAGTCTTTCCTGGCGTGCGAATACATCTTCAGCTAGCTCTAGCGATTTTTCAATTTCAGCGATTTGCTTATTGACTTGCTCTAGATCCAACGTAGCGATCAATTGGCCACTACGTACCCGATCTCCTTCTTTAACGGTCAGCTTCAAAATTCTTCCAGCAACTTCAGCAGAGGCAGCGGCAGTCTCAGAGGATTGGACATTACCTTGAATTTCTGCGAAACGTTCAAAAGTTGTTTTCTCAACGGCTTGTACCGTTACCAGTTTCCGGTTAGAAGCAACAGTGGGATCTAGTGCTGCAATTTCAGCCTCTAGCGTTTCTACCTCAGAAGTAATTGATTGTAAAGCTGCCTTTTTTTCCATCAGTAAGGCACGTTTTCCTTCTAAGTCAAGATTTTCTACTTCGGGCGCAGGTGCTTGACAGGCACTTAAGACGAGTGTTAATACTAAGAATATATTTATAAATTTCATGTCTTGATAATTTCTAATAATGGACGGAATGATGTTTTATAGTTATTTACCCAATGCTTTTAATAAATCAAATTTAGCAACGGTTAGCGTATACAAAGCTTGAGTATAATTGGCTTGTGAGGTATACAAACTTTGCTCCGCCTGATTAACTTCAATAGAAGAACCAACTCCTTCCCGGTATTTGATTTGAGTGGTTTCGTAAATTCTACGTGCCAATTGAAGGTTACGCTCTTGGGCTCTTAGACTTTCCATTGCGGTCTTGTAAGAAGCTCTAGCATTACTCACTTCTAATTGGATGGAACGGACTAAATCATCTTGTTGATTTAGATTAAGTTCTTTAGCCAATCTCGCCCTTTGAATTTTCGCTTTTTTATCCCAGCCATCAAAGAGGGGAACGTTTACAGATAAGCCTACCAGCGCATTTGGTGCCCAAAAGCCATCCTCTCGGGTATTACTCTGATATTGCTGAGTAGCGGAAGCAAAAGCACGTACCGTTGGATAGTAGCCCATTTTAAACTGCTCAATATTTAGATCAGCTAGCTCGATTCCTTTTTGTACATAAGCCAACTCGGGTCTGGCAGTATAGTTGGCCGCTCCAGAAATATCCGCTTCGGTGATTTCAATGGCCATTGACTCTAAATCTTCAGTGAGCTTAAAGTTTTTATCATCATCCGCGTTCAAGGTAAACTTGAGCACATTGATGGCATTCTCTTTTTGACGGGCCACATTTTCCCGGTCTACCTGAAGGTTTGCGAGAGAAAGTTCGAGTCGATCTACATCTAACTGCTCTGCAAAACCCTCTTCATATAGTGCTTTAGTCTCTTTGAAGAGTTGCTCTAAGTTTTGAATATTAGCCTCCAATATTTCGAGGTTTTTATCCAGTAACAAAGCTGGCAAATAAGCATCAATTACCTGATTCCGTACTTCTCTACGTTTAACCATTAAATCCTGAGCTACATACTCGCGGTATACCCTCGCAGCTTTTAAAGCGGTCAGATAAGTACCATCAAATACTAAAGCATCTAAGGAGAGTCCAGCGGAAAAGTTATTTTTCAAAAAGAAAGAAACTTCTCTGCTTACTTCTTGACCAGGATTCTGAGCTTGTATAAAGTCTACAAAAGCATCTGGTAAAGCCTGCTGCGGCACCAGCAAATAGCGTTGATAATCAAGCGTACCATTCAGTTTGGGAATTCCGATTGCACGGTTTTCTATAATTCGTTCTTCGGCATCGACAATATTTATTTGTGCGTTTTTCAGCGCATTACTGTTTTGCCAGGCGAAGTCTACCGCCTCGTCCAGAGATAATTGGACGGCATCTTGCGCATTTAATGTCCAGCTCTGTGAGCCTAACATCAAGCACAAGCAGGTCAATTGTAGTATCCTGTTCATTGTGTGTTGTGCATTTAGTGAAACCATTCGGGTGTCAATCAATATTATTCAAATTAGTATCAATGTATTCGTTCAAGCATTCTAGGCCCAGCGAGGTTGCAATACCATGAATGTGATAGATTGCATATTCTCTTATTAAAGCCTGTATTTCATCATTAGTCATAGGGAATAGCTCAGAGCCAAAGTTATGGGAGGTGTTGGTCACATAAATTTTGGCAATTAGTTCGGGTTTAATATCCTTACGGTAAATCCCTTTTTCAATTCCTCTATTGATATTGTCTAGGATGTAATTAAAAATATGCCGGCTGTGTAATTCTTTCATTTGCATGAAAGTCTTCCGGTAATATTTTTCTAAATCATACATCACGGTTGGCGAAACTTTTTTCACCATTTTTATTACATAGCGAGCAATTTTTAGCATCTCATCAATTGAATCTTTAGCATCCTTTTGTATATGCTGAATAATAAGGAGCTCTTCTTCAATGTGTTTTTGAAAACTCTGCTCAATCAAATCCTGCTTATTATCCACAAATTGATAGAGCGTCTTTTTTGAGATACCCAACTCACGCGCGATATCATCCATCGTCACACTTTTTATACCATAGCGCATAAAAAGGGATTCTGTCATCTGCAAAATCTCTTGTTTTGTATCCATTGTCTTTTTTCCTGCTATAAACAAACTGTATATCCGACCACTTTCTGTGTTAAAGCGGTACAAAACTACAGGTAAAAAACATTGGAAACAAAAATAAGTTTTAAAGTTTCCTAAGTTTTAATGCTTAGTTTACATTCAACGCTAAGTCTTAAGAATTAAAGACCAAATTTTTTTTGGCTAAACCTAAGAGAGACTTAAAAGATGGGAATAATCTGCTTCAGTATCAATATCAAAAGCGGCTTCAGGACATGGAAACAGAATCACCTGATTTTGATATTTTTTTATGATTTTTTTGGCGCCAGCCTGCTCATTGAGTGCCATTAGAGCTGAAAAAAATCCTTTTGGGAAGATGACTGGCACTCCAAAAGTACCATTATAGCTTGCTGAAATAATAGACAATGGATGTGCTTGATGTACACTCAACATAGATTGAAACTGCTGTTTGCTGATTAATGGTTGATCAACCAAACAAAAGAGAATCCCTTCTAAATCCGCTTGGAGTTCTAGTATGGCTTTCAGACCGCTCTTGATACTACTTCCCATACCACTCCTCCAATCTGGATTGAAGGTAGTTGGGACTTCTAATTGCTCTAAGTGAGGTTCTATTTCCAATCTTCGGGCGCCGTAAACAACTAGACGCTGGGAAAGCGCTAAACCACTTGATTGACCTAAACTGTGCGCCAATAAGCTTTCCCCTTTCCAATCCAATAACTGCTTGGCACGACCAAGCCTGGAAGAACTACCTGCGGCTAATAGGATCAATCCAATATTTGGCATTCTAATAGAATTAATGGTGCGGTTAAGGTTTTATCAAATCCTTAGCCTTTAATTTTGTCAAAACTTCATCAACGGGTAGTGCTTCTACTTTATAACCATTGCCTTCTATGGTTTCAGCAGCAAATAAAGAATTAATGATCGCCTCTTCTGTAGCATCTATAGTTGCCTGAAAATAA
>CAXIDD010000247.1:0-7492 GCA_964021975.1 uncultured Saprospirales bacterium
TTTGAAATAATCTGTTACCTCTATTTTGTTCATCTTTCTATGATAGTTTCTGCTATTTTTTTGTTGGGAGTAGAATTTTCAGAAGCTATTTGAATCTACCTGCAGTAGATTCAAATAGCTTCTCAGAATTAAACACAAAAATTTCTTTCTTGAGCATCCCTAAAATGGATAACCTAAGCCAAAATTAAAATTAATATCATCAATCCACTCATTGGGTAAAACCCAATAACGGCCCTCTCTCCATTTATATGGATACTTCACAGGTACTCCTAAATCCAACCTAAAGATAAAATAGGTAAAGTCAAATCTAAGACCAAATCCTGTACCTAGTGCAATCTGTTTGTAAAAAGGATCGGCGATGGTTCGATTACCATCTTGTCCAATGATGGACTTTGACCGGAATAAAAACTGGGATTCTGGTCTGGATGGGTCTTCATCGATGGTCCAAATATTGCCGCCGTCTAAAAAGACAGCCCCATTGAGTCGCCAAAATATATTGAAGCGATATTCTAAATTAAACTCTAATCTTAAATCACCTGCTTGATAAAACAGTAAAGGATTGTTGGTTTCTAAAGTCAGGGAGTCTATAAATCCTCCAGGGCCTAGACTCCGTGCGGGCCACGCCCGGATACTGTTCGGGCCGCCGACGTAGAATTGTTTTACATAAGGTACATCGGTAGAAAAACCAAAGGGCCTGGCTATACCCACGGAAAAACGGGAAGCTAAAGAAGTTTTGGTATCATACGTTCTTAGTCGACGTAGATCCGTCTCTATTCGAATATACTGAGAGAAATCAGTGTCTCCTATTTGAAAAGTATCTGCCCGGCTTGCAAACCCATTATAGATGGAATTTGCCGCCCATATTTCTGCACCAGCTGTTTCAATATTAAAGCCAAAATATCGGCTTTCGCCTAAACGATTGGTAGGGCCATTGTATACATAATTAAACTCCCTGAATAAAAGACTGACAAAAAGTTGATCCCCAAAACTACGCTCCAAAAAGGTATTTTGATCTAGTAAATCTTCAAAGCCTTGTTGGGTAGTTGGATTAAAATAATCAATGGCCAGGTTATTGATGATGTATCGCCTCGTTTTATCCCTTTGATAATCATATCCATAAGAAGCCCCCATTAGATTGTATCGATAAAAATCTAAGAGCAAAACGTAGTTATAATTTGCCGCAATTCTAGTGGAAGCGTTTGTTTTTAGGTTTTGATAAAAAGAGGAAAAGTCCTCTGGATCTGTTCTTCGAAAAGAGATTTTATCTAGCACTCGCCAAAAACCAAAGTAATCTTTGAAGCGAGGTAAATACAAATCCAATTGAGTCCCAAAATCTACCGTATTCCAAAAACGCCTTCGATCTTCAGGATTTACTTCTACCCCTGCACTCAAATTGCTGATAAAAACCTCTGCCCCGCGTAAATAATTTCGGTTACGCAAAGAAGGGGAAGCACTGATACCGATAAGGTTTCCCGCTCCAGTATTATTGCTTCGGTTGGTATAATCCAGCTCAAAGTCAAAGCCAAATTCATTCAGGCTATTGGGCGTTAATTCGATCCTAAAGTTCAAGATTTGTGGATTGGTAGAATCTGGTTCTTGCTCGATTCTAACAAAGCGATAAATGCTTAAATTCCCCAAACTTCGGTTGGTTAAATCGAAATTACGTTGGCTGTATACGTCTTCTTGATTTAAGTAAATAGCATTTAGAATAGCTTTAGGTTTTACCAAGAATTTGTTTTTCAATATCCTAAAGTGAACACCACCAATGAGCGTATCTCGATAATCAGAGCGAGGTACTTTAATGTCATATTCTGGAAATACAGTGACTCGCCCGATGGTATAAATCCGATGAAGGCTATCTGCATAAGGTCGATTAACATTCAGATAAACATGGGCTTGATTGGGGCTAATTGTCGTATCTGCATCGAGTCGCTTTGGGAAAAAGCTGGTGGAAAACTTAGCATAACCATGGTTTTGCAAATAGGTGGCAATCCGATCCTTTTCTTGCTGTATTAGTTGGCGGTCTAAGCCTTCTCCTTTTTTAAAAAGCGTTCTATCTTTGATGAGTTGCAAAACACTGTCTACAGATGCATCTTCCGAAGCAAAAGTAACCGAATCAATTTTGAGTTGTTTCTTCGGGAATATGTAATACTTGACCTGTGCTTTACTTTTTTTAGATTGCTCATCCTCGTAAAAAACTTCGGCATCGTAATAACCTTTATCATTAAGGTAGCGGCGCATCACATCTACGGTTTGCTCCGCGGCTTCCTCATCATAGATGACTGGAGGATCTGCGATCACTCGGTTGATCCAACTGCGAAATTTTCTTTTTTGAATTTCTGGATCATCACTAATGGTTTTATAGTAGAACCATTCCCGTGGTACAAAAAAGAATTTACCATTGACCTTTTGTCGGTACAAAGTTGATAGTTCATACTTTAGACTCTGCTTGTTCTCAATTTTTTCAGAGGCTTTAAGAACAATCTCATTTTTTTTCAAAAAATATTCATCACCTTTGAGGTACTTAGCCGTGCTACACGATTGCGAAAGCAAAACAAATAGCGTCAGACAGCAAAACAAAAGACGACGTTGGTACATGTAATTAATATCAAACAATTGGTTAACCGATGGAATTTTCTAAGAATAACGTAAAATTGATTCGATCGTTACAAATTAAAAAGTTTAGAGATAAGTTTAACAAATTCATAGCAGAAGGTGACAAAATCTGCCTGGAAATGTTAAGAAACCCAAATCACCAAATCGAAGGAATTTTTACGCTAGCTGATTGGGCTGCAACCAAACAAGCACTCTTAAAAAGGCAATCTGTTCGAGCAAGTATCATTACTTCCGCTGAAATGAAGGTATTGAGTGCTCTTAAGACGCCCGCAAATGTACTCATTGTCGCTAAGAAACCCGACCAGGAAGCTGAAAAAATCCAATTGTCTCAACAATGGACGCTCTATTTAGACGGAATTCAAGACCCTGGCAACCTTGGTACCATCCTACGAATTGCAGATTGGTTTGGACTGGCCGCTGTTTTTTGTAGTGAAGATTCTGCAGATGTCTATAACAACAAAGTCATTCAATCTTCTATGGGTGCATTCCAAAGGGTTCCGGTTTTTCGAAAAAACTTAAACGCTATTCGTACAGAACAAAGCGTAGACTTCCCAATCTATGGGGCGGCTATGGAAGGTGCAAATATTCTAGAAATAGAAAATTTACCTCCAGGTATGATTATAATGGGCAATGAAGGGCAAGGTATCCGTCCAGAGACGATGGAAATGATCGACTCATTTATTCATATTCCCAAAGGTGGTTCAGGCGGTGCAGAATCTTTAAATGTGGGAGTGGCCTGTGGCATTATTTGTGCGCAGTTGGCCCGTTTAAAAGATAGGTAAATTCAATTTTCATCCTTTCAAAAAATAGACTCTAAGAGACTCCCTGTCTTCAATGGTCAATCTAAATTAGGTTACTTTTTGCTTGAAAGGATTTTGAGTTTGGCTTTTTAAAAATAGGACTTATCTTAAGGTTTCTTATGTATTCTCAAAAATATAATATCCTAATGCAGAAGATTGCGGTATTCCCTGGTTCCTTTGATCCCATAACAACTGGCCACGTAGATCTGGTCATGCGTGCCTTACCTCTTTTCGATAAAATCATTGTAGCCGTTGGCGTCAATACGCAAAAAAAATATCTATTTCCTTTAGAAGATCGTCTATTGTGGCTCGACAAAGTTTTTAATGGTGTTGATCAAGTAGAAGTAGGTCATTTTGAAAACCTTACTGCAGACTATTGTAACAAAATTGGTGCTAAATACCTACTTAGAGGCTTGCGAAATTCCTCTGATTTTGATTACGAAAAGACCATTTCTCAACTCAATAACATCATTGGGGGCGGTTTGGAAACCCTCTTTTTAATCAGTCATCCTGAATTTTCACATATTAGCTCTACCATTGTGAGAGAAATCATAAAAGGGGGAGGCGATGCCAGTCCTTTTTTACCACCACAACTTCATTCTGAAGTGGGGCAATAAAAAAAGTTTATGGACGGTATTAGCCTAGCTTTAGTCAGTTTTACGCTTTTTGGTGTGGTTTACCTAGAACACATTAAGCACCCTGCCCTAAAAAAAATCCTGGACTGGATTCCGGCCATCTTATTTGCTTACATCATTCCAGCGGTTTTTACTCACTTATTTCACTGGGACCTTTCAAAGGTTTTCTTACACCAAGTGAGTAAAGACTTTGTAATGCCAATGGCCATTATTTTTGTCATGAGTGCCCTTTCTTTTAAGCAGCTCAAAAAAGTTGGGTGGCGTCCAATTATTGTTTTTGTCAGTGGTTCGGCAGCAGTAGCTTTAATGCCATTCTTGATTTTGTTTTTATTGAAAATAATTTCTTTCCAATTTCAGATTGACATCATAGAGGAAGAATATTGGCGCGGCTTAGTTACGATGGTTGGAAGCTGGATTGGTGGTAGTACCAGCCAATTGATATTAAAAGAATTATCAGGTTGTTCAGAGCAAATGTTTTTGGTTATCCTTGTCATGGATAATGTCTTGGTTAATATCTGGACCATATTGATGTTTCAGAAAATCAAAAAAAGTGAACCTCTCAATCGCTGGTTGGAGATTAAAGATCCTGTGATAGATTTTGTACCCGATGAAGTGCCTCAGCCAGTTGGCTTTTTTAAACAGACTGCATTTACATTAGGCATCTGTCTAGCAGCAGTACTTCTCTGCTACTTTCTGGTACAAAGCTTTTTACTCAAAGTAGTTTTGCTTTCTATTGCCGGCTTACTGCTGGGTAATCTCCTACCCTTTTGGAACCATAGTCTAATGATTAAAGGTGGTGGCTACCTAATCATAACCATTATGGCCATTCTGGGACTTAAACTAAACTTCTCAGATTTTTCCCTTCCTTGGACTATTTTAGTTTTCGCTATCATCTGGCTGGTTTCTCATTATATCATTATGATGATTGTAGCTTACGTATTGAAACTAAACATGGCTTGGGTCCCCATTGCTAGTATGGCCAACGTTGGAGGCATCTCCACTGCACCTGCGGTTACTAAAGCTTATAATGAGGAATGGATGCCTCATGCTATCCTACTTGCCATCCTGAGCATGGTCACGGGAACTTATTGGGGAATGCTGTCGATTTATTTATTTAAGCTGATGAGTATTTAAAATTCGCTACCCTAAGATTTCCTGTTTTTTTCCTCAAACTCTGTTATCTTTGAGCGTTTTTTAAGGAGAAAAAATTATGACTAATAATCAACAGGTATTTAAGTTTGGAGGAGCTTCTATCAAAGATGCACCCGCAATAATAAACGTAGGTGAAATTTTAAAGACCTATGCTTCTGAAACCATCCTAATTGTCATCTCTGCCATTGGAAAAACCACCAATGCATTGGAAAGATTAGTTGATGCACATGCCAAACAAGATGGGACTGCTATCGAACTGTGGGAGGCCATCAAGCAAGATCATTATCAAATTTTGCATGACTTATTAAAGGATCAAAACCATGAAGCCTTTGTCTCTTTGAATGATGCTTTTGTAGAGGTGGAATGGATATTAGAGGAGGAACCTTACGAAAATTATGATTACCTCTATGATCAGATCATTCCAATAGGAGAATTAGCAGCCTCAATCATAGTAGCTGCTTATCTAAATCATATTGGTCTAAGTACCCATTGGACGGATGCCAGGGATGTTATTTTAACAGATGATATTTTCCGGGAAGGTTGGGTCCAATGGGAAGAAACCAAATTGCGCTACGATGTGAATGTAGCGCCATTATTAGCTCAGGGAGGCTTTGTATTGACCCAAGGTTTCATTGCTAGTACTACCGAAAATTTTTCTATTACCCTAGGAAGAGAGGGATCGGACTACACAGCAGCCATATTTTCATTTTGTATGGATGCCGAGCGTATGACCATCTGGAAAGATGTCCCAGGCGTACTAACAGCAGATCCACGTGTATTTAATGATGTCATTAAACTAGATCGACTATCCTATCGGGAAGCGATTGAAATGACTTATTATGGGTCTAAGGTTATCCATCCAAAAACCATAAAACCACTTCAGAATAAAAATATTCCTTTACATGTGAAATCTTTCCTCGATCCTTCGGGTGCAGGAACTATAATTTCTACTGAAGTAATTGACAATTCTCCACCTATCGTAGCCCTAGAGAACGAACAAGCGCTTTTACAAATCGCTACCAAAGATTTTTCCTTTGTAGCAGAGCATCATCTTAGTAATTTGATGCAAAAGATCGCCAATCTAAGATTGCAAGTCAACTTGATGCAAAATACGGCCATCAGCTTTAATGTTTGCGTCAATGATACCGATAATAAAGTAGATCGTTTTGTCGAGGATATCAGCAATGAATTCAACGTGACTATGGAGCGCAATTTGGAGTTAATAACCATTCGACATTATAACCAGGCAACTTTAGACAGTCTCCGGGGAGATAAAATGGTTTTGGTAGAAGAACGCATTAAAGGAACGGTGCAAATGGTGGTCAAAAGTGTACCTATCTTAAAAAGAAAAGCTTAAGGATAATGAAAAAATAAAAAATCATTTTTTCATTATCCTGCAGTGATTAACAAACCCAAATGGCGGTAAAACTCCTAGCATTTCAAGCAGCCTTACTTAAGGCTATTCCTGCTAATCTGGAATCCCCCAAATTCTTATTAGCAGTCAGTGGAGGCTTGGACTCTATGGTTTTGACCGATCTTTTCAGTCGCTGTGATTGGTCTTTTGGGATCGCCCATTGTAATTTTCAATTGCGAGGAGAAGCTTCCAATGAAGATGCCATTTTCGTGCAAAAAAAAGCACAAGCACTTAGGGTTAATTTTCATGTTACAAACTTTAAAACAAAGGCTTACGCAGCTCTTAATAAATTATCTACACAGGAAGCCGCAAGAAAACTTCGCTACGAATGGCTGGAAGAAATTCGGTCAAAAAACAATTATGATTACCTCATCACTGCACACCATTTAGATGATAGTTTAGAGACTTTCCTGTTTAATTTCGCTAAAGGCAGTGGGCTTAAAGGGCTATTGGGTATTCCCGCAAAAAATGGTCCAATATTAAGGCCCTTATTAGGTTTCAGCCGGGCAGAACTGGAAATATATTACAGCAGAAAAAAACTCAATCATCGGGAAGATGCTTCTAACTCAAGTGATGATTATGACCGGAATAAAATCAGACATCAAGTCATCCCAGTTCTTAAAGATATTAATCCTGCTCTTTTGACTTCGGTGGCGGCCAATCTAGAACATCTAAAAGATAGTTATCTTTTATTTCAGCACCAAGTCAAGCAACTCGAGCAGCAAATACTTGTAAAAAATGATGACCAAATCCTAATCCAATCGTCCCTTTTGATGGCTCATCCAGCGAGAAGGACCTTACTGTACGAATGGCTAAAACCCCAAGCATTTCATCCCAACCAAATACCACAAATACTGGATTGTATCGTTAAAGAA
>CAXIDD010000248.1:0-7477 GCA_964021975.1 uncultured Saprospirales bacterium
ACCCCCAAAATGCTGCAAAAGATATTTAAGGCACCTCTATCTGGGATCGTAAATCTGAAAAATAAGCGGGAGCAAAACGGAGACGACTCCCATACCAGGAAAAGAATTCGCCATCTACCAAAAGCACTCTGGCTTCTGGACAAGCCTTCTGGAATTCGGCTATGTGTGATGCTTTAAACGGATAAGGTTCTGAAGATAAAAAGATCAGGTCCGGTTTAGCCGCAGATAATTCAAGTAAGGTTACCTCTGGGTAACGATTTTTCGATTGGAATATATTTTCGTAACCTGCTAAATGAATCATTTCATCAATAAAAGTATGGCTAGTTGCCACCATATAGGGTTCTTTCCAAATGAAATACGCGACTTTTAAAGCTTCACTTGGAGGTTTTATGGACGCAAAAGCACTTTGGATGGCAGTAATCATTTTTTTAGCAGTTGGAAATTTCCCGAATAGACCTGCTAAATTAAAGATCATCTCATAAGCATCTTCAATAGTATTGACATCACTCATCCAGACAGGATAGCGCTGCTCTAATTGTAGAATAAGGTCCTGATTGTTTTCCTCCTTATTACCAATAATTAGATCCGGATTTAAGGAGTCAATCAAATCCATACGCACGCGCTTCGTTCCACCGACCACAGTCTTACCTTTTGTCAATGCAATAGGATGCACACAAAAGCGCGTGATCCCAACCACCTGCTCGCCTAATCCCAAGTCAAACAAAAGCTCCGTTTGAGATGGGACCAAAGACACAATCCTGTTGATCTTAGGCGGCACAGAAATTTGTCGGCCCATTTGATCTCTTATTGAAGTTGGATTCATATTTTTTGTTGTAGGAATTTCTTTATCTTCAGCCTAATCCGAATGAAAAGTATATTTACGAAATAATAACCAAATAGACCAATTCCCTTTCATTCAAAAAACCTCTTCTGTTTTTTTACGTAGAGAAAATTATGTCAAACAATCCATTTTCAAATAAACACCTACTTAATCTTACGGTTAAACATCAAAGTTTAGAAGCTAGTGCTTTCAATTCCCTGGATCAAGTATTATTACAAGACAACACTGCTGATAAGCTCTTTTTAACAGACACTATTTCTAACAAAGACATTCTAACGGGTATATATTGTTCAGTATTAGCCAGCATTTTTTTAGGTCAACATTTTAGGAAGAAAACACGGCCTAAAGATCAATTTTCATTTTCATATCAAAAACTGAAAGATCATCACTTAGAACTGTGTCAAAAACGCTTTGACGAGCCTAGCGGACTGTTATTCCTAATCTCCCCTGAAGAATCTCTACTTCCCAAAGCAAGCTATTGGGGCTCAGCCAAAAATCAGACTATTGCAGAACCCGCTTTTTTGAGCTTAATGATCTGTGGCCTGGAGCAACTTCTTTTTATCGGCGGTCAATTGAATGAGGACGTCTCCCAATTAAGTGACTATCTAGAAGTTCTCACCTACAGCATGAATGAGCAACTTTGGGATGACGAATATGGGATTTATTTCCCAAAAAACATATCCACTGATAAAATTATTCTGAGTGATTCTATAGGCGGTCTTTTCCCTCTTTTAGCCGATATCCCAGATCAAGAACAAGCGGAGGCATTGTATCGGACTTTAGCCAATAATTTTGTCCAAGGGCAACATTTCTATTTCCCAACTGAATCGGTGTTAGATGGTCATGAATCTAGAATGGTCGATCCTTTGGTTAATTATCTTTTATTCTTAGGCTTAACACGTTATGAATTTAATACTACGGCTCAAGCACTACGCCAACATACACGACACCTTGTAGATCATTATGGTCCGCAGCGGTCCTACGATAGTAAAAGAAATCTATCAAAAATAAGTGCTGAGAGTTCTCCAAATCCAGTAATAGACCGATTGCTCGAAGATTTTTTCCAGGCAGATTTGATACATTATTCTAATGCACCAGGCTAAAAACTACTTCAAAGTAAGAAGTGATTTTGAGTCGATCTGGAAGGGGTGTCTTAAATCAACCATTTTCCTTGGTCTCCTCCCGCTTTTATTTTAATTTTCAGAGCTATAAAATATGAAGTGCCCGGTTATGAAGATCAATCCAAATTTATTCTTATTTATATTTCATCTAATCCTCTTGCCTAATCTCGCTTTGGGGCAGGTCTGTAACTCAGACAATTCGCCCAACTTAATTCCTGATGGTGACTTTGGATCTGGATCAGAGAATCTTTCTTCCAATAGTGGTAATTTTGAATCTGACTTGGTTTTCACCATTGATGCACCGCCCCTTGACGGGTTTTATGTTTTCACCAATAACACGAGCAATTGGACAGGCTTTGCTAGCGAATTCTGGATTAATATTCAAGACAACAGCACTGACCCCAATGGTTATATGATGGTGATCAATCAAGGCGAGCGTGAATTAATTTACGAACAAAACCTAGACCTTTGTGGTGGTCTCTATTATAATTTCACCTTTGATGCCATCAACCTTTACAAGCCCTCAAAACTTGGTGACACCTTACCTCGATTACAAATTTGGGCTAATGATGAATTGATAGCAGACTTGGGAAGACTTCCCAAAGATTCAAGCTGGTATAACTTCGATGCCAGTTTCACCGCTCAGGATGGTCAAAATACGATTCAAATTCGTAGCCCATTAACAAATGTACCTGGTAATGATTATGCGCTCGATAATATCACGCTCAAGCTCTGTACCCCTAATTTGACAATCAGCCCTTCCGACGAAACGCCTCGTTGTCCCGAAGAAGGGATCACCCTGCTATTGGCTAATAATCAGGATAGTGTAAGTATCATTTTTCAATTACAACTTTCTATAGACAATGGGTCTTCTTGGTCTAATATTGGTAGTCCGACCTTTAATAAAAACTTCAATATTAATCGGCTTCCACCCAATGCGCGTTATCGGGTTTTAGCCGCTCAGAATATGACTCAACTATTTAATACGGGCTGTAGATTCACTAGTGAAGTTTATACCATTAATTATGCCGACCCTCGTACCTGTAATGAAGTTATTGGAAGCATAGGAGAACTCTGTAACGGCACCCGGGGCGATAACATCTTTGAAGATGGCGATTTTGGGAGTGGATCAAATAATGTGGCGCTCAATCCAAGGCTGGCTCCTGGATACCTTTACCAAAGCTCCCCTCCTCCCAATGATGGATTCTATACCATCACCAATAATACGAGCTCCTGGGGCTCCTTTGCAGGTGACTTCTGGGTGAATACCGGGGACAACAGTGATGATCCTAATGGGTACATGATGGTTGTGAATGCCAGCGTTTCACCAGGGATTTTTTATGAAAAAACCGTTCCGATCTGTGAAAGTACCAATTATGAGTTTTCGGCAGATATTATTAACATGAATCTTCCAATTACTCCATTTCCTACCATTAAACCCAATGTCTCCTTTTTAATAAATGGACAAGAAGTTTTTGAAACGGGCGATATACCAGAAGATGGCAATTGGAATACCTATGGTTTTACTTTTACCACTCGACCTGGCGTAAGTGCAATCACGCTTACTTTACGTAATAATGCACCCGGAGGGAATGGAAATGATCTAGCAATCGACAATATTTCTTTCAGGCCCTGCGGCCCTAAGGCGGTCTTGCCAGATTCAGCACTAGTTTGTGCCGGATCTCAGGAGATTAGATTAACTCCAGAGCTCGAAGTGAACACCAGTCTCTCTAGCGTAGCACTCCAATGGCAAAGAAGGATTGAGGGCACAATTAATTGGTTGGACATTCCAGGCGAAATGGATTCTACCCTTCTTGTCAACAACCCAATTGGTGGAGACGCTTACCGATTGAAGTTAGCCAATCGGGCAGAAAACCTAGGAGATTTCACCTGCCAATTCTTCTCTAACACGACCATTTTAAACCTTCAAAATACGACCAGTATCGTCGATACCATTTGCCAAGGAGATACCCTTAGAATTGGAAACATTGATTTGACTACCCAAAACTTGCATCAAATAACCTTTCCCACCGGAGCTGTTTGTGACAGTATTGTGCAAGTTGATTTAACCGTTCATCCAAGTTATGATTTAGCCACGGAGCAAGTCTTATGTATCGGAGACACTCTTCTATTCGGTTCTGATTTACTAACAATTCCCGGAGATTATACCTTTCAATTTCAAACCGATAAAGGCTGCGACTCCCTAATTGATTTGACTTTAATCGAAGAACCTACCTACAACTTTGTGGATACAACAATCTTATGTTTTGGGGAAGGCTTTCAAGGAAAAATCTTTTTTGAAGATGAGGTCATTTCAGCGTTTTTCCAAAGTCAAGAAGGTTGTGACAGTATCTTATCTACTTATTTCAAAATCCTTCCCAGCCAGAATCAAACGTTTGTCGAGTTGGTTTGTCCAGGAGAGACCTTCAATGGAAATGTTGTTAATCAAGATACTTTAGTTTCAGTGGGAGGTTTTAATGGGATCACTTGTGATAGTGTCACGCTTTACGAACTACAGCTTTTTGAGGACCCAGAACCTACTATCCAGGGCGACACCTTATTATGTGCCGATGAATCAACGGAACTCCTTGTACCAGGTTTCACCCAATACAATTGGTCTACAGGGGATACCAGTACTAGTATTTCTGTAGAAGAAGCTGGTACCTTCCAAGTCAACTTAGTTTCTGAAAACAATTGCCTTTATGAAGCTATCTTTGAAGTTGAAAAAATCAACCTGGATGCAGAAATCACTATGCAAGATGCCTCTTGTTTTGGAAACCAAGATGGTTTAGTAGACATCTCTTCTATCACAGGCGTAGTTACAGGGACTCGAATCATCTTAAATGGTGTAGATCAAAACGGCCGTAGACGACTTTCAGAATTAGCACCTGGCAATTATGAATTAATTATTGAAGAACCAAGTGGTTGTCAGTTTAAAACCACTTTCGACATTGGTCAGCCCGACCCCTTTGAGCTCCGTGCAAGTCCTCAAAATGAAATCATCAACCTCGGAGACTCCCTTGTTTTGAACGCTTTTGCCAACCGACCTATCGCCAACATAGCCTGGAGTCCTGCCGAAGTGCTCAATTGTACAGATTGTTTGCAGCCTACTGCTGCCCCTGTCAATTCCACGCTGTTTGAAGTAACGGCTATGGATGCAGCTGGTTGTAGTGCACAAAGTGCGCTCTCTATTACCGTTGATAAAACCTTAAGCTTTTATGCCCCAAATGCTTTTTCTCCAAATAACGATGGTAATAACGACTTTTTCACCTTATATCCATCGAATACGGTGCTTGAAATCGAGCATTTCCAAATTGTGGATCGCTGGGGAAATTTAGTAAAAGAGGTGCGAAATGTAGTCCCTGGAAGTAGCGAATTAGAATGGGACGGTACCCAGAGAGGTAGCCCAGCAAATTCTGGCATTTACTTATGGAAAGCAGCTGTTCGTTTTAAAGACAACCAAGTCTTGACTTATGGAGGAGATGTTTTATTGATTCGGTAACGAAGAAAACAAGCAGAAAACAGCCCAAAAATCATCAAACTACCAAATCGCCGGACCATGATACCAATTAATTCCGTACTTTTGTGGCCGCAAAAAGGCAAGTATGAGTTTTTTGGAAGAATTAAATAAGCGCAAGACTTTCGGGATTATTAGTCACCCGGATGCCGGTAAGACTACCCTTACGGAAAAATTATTACTATTTGGTGGAGCTATCCAAGTGGCAGGTGCTGTAAAATCAAATAAGATCAAACGAGGGGCGACTTCCGACTTTATGGAAATAGAACGCCAAAGAGGGATTTCCGTTGCCACTTCCGTAATGGCCTTTGATTATCGGGATGCCAAAATCAACATCTTAGATACACCAGGTCACCAGGACTTTGCCGAAGATACCTACCGTACACTTACGGCTGTAGATAGTGTCATCGTAGTCATTGATGTAGCAAAAGGTGTAGAGACTCAAACTGAAAAACTAGTCGAAGTCTGCCGAATGCGGAAGACACCAATGATTGTTTTCATCAACAAATTAGACCGCGAAGGTAAAGATGCGTTTGATTTGTTAGATGAGTTAGAAACCAAACTCGGTATTACGGTTACCCCACAAAGTTGGCCAATTGGTATGGGCCAACGCTTCCAGGGTGTTTACAATATCTACGAACAAAAATTAGTCCTCTTTCATGCACATGGCAAACAAAGTGAGGAAGAGATTATCGAGTTTGATGATATTGATGATCCAGAATTGGAAACACATATCGGACAGGAAGCAGCTGCAGAATTAAGAGAGGAAATGCAGATTGTAACCGAAGTTTATCCAAAACTAGATCACGAAACTTATCTTAATGGAGACTTATGTCCAGTATTTTTTGGTTCAGCTATTAATAATTTCGGGGTAAAAGAACTATTAGATTGTTTTGTGGAAATTGCGCCTGGTCCACTACAAAGAGTCACCGAAGAACGCCCTATTGCACCTGATGAAAAAGATTTTGCTGGTTTTGTGTTTAAGATTCATGCCAATATGGACCCAAAACATCGAGATCGGATTGCCTTTCTCCGGGTTTGTGCCGGAACTTTTGAACGCAACACCAATTATTTGCACGTCCGCAAGAATAAGAAAATCAAGTTTTCCAACCCCACCTCTTTCATGGCAGAGAAAAAAACGGTGGTAGATGAAGCTTATCCCGGCGATGTAATCGGTCTCTATGATTCGGGTAACTTCAAAATTGGAGACACCCTCACAGCTGGCGAAGTGCTACATTTTAAAGGTATTCCAAGTTTCTCTCCGGAGCAATTCCGCTATGTCAATAATGCGGATCCAATGAAATCCAAACAATTAGCCAAGGGACTAGACCAATTGATGGATGAGGGAGTCGCACAGTTATTTACCAGAGAATCGAACGGCCGTAAAATTATAGGCACCGTCGGTGCCCTACAGTTTGAGGTAATTGAGTATCGTTTAAAAAATGAATACGGCGCCTCCGTCAGATACGAGCCGGTTAACCTGGCAAAAGCATGTTGGGTCAACAGCGACAATCCAGAGGCGATGAAAGAATTTTTGGCTCGCCGAAAAAGAGATATTGCCAAAGATACCCAAGGTCAGTATGTTTTCTTAGCAGAATCCAATTGGACCTTACAAACCGTAAAAGATAATCATCCTGAAATCCAATTTCACAATACCAGTGAGTTCTAGTCAAGCCGTGACAAAAAAGCAAATAATTATTTTTTCATCACCTTAAGAGCACGTTAATTTCCTGCTTAAAATGTTATAAAAAATTAAAAACGCCTCTTTTTCAAGGGTGGGAGTGTATATTTATTATCTATATTATAGCTTAGAAGCCCGACGAATCCGAATGGAAAGGTTTTAGACCATTTCAGAATAAAAACCTTTTACACAGCAGAACCTTATTCAACTATTGTTTATATGAAATGAGCATGATCTTATTTAATCATAAAATCACCAAACGGTGATGATTAATAAAAATTATGCGAACCTGTCCCGGCCTTGCGTCGGGAAGCGAA
>CAXIDD010000249.1:0-7460 GCA_964021975.1 uncultured Saprospirales bacterium
TATCAAAAAAAACTAAATTATACTTGCGGGCTAGGTTCCCTTTAGGGCTAGGGTGTGGGAAGCTTGTAATTACGTTCCTTCTAAAATAGCAATACTCAATAGAATCAGGCCTGCGAGCACCCTTTGAGGCGCAGCATTATCTTAGCGGTCCTCTTACCTAAGCCAGCCACTGATAAACCGCAAAACTACTCAAATAGGCCAAAGCGGTCATAAAGAAAAACTGAATAATGGGCCATTTCCAGCTGTTGGTTTCGCGTTTGACTACGGCTAAAGTAGCCATACATTGCATGGCAAAAACGTAGAAGAGTAGCAAAGACCAGGAAGTTGCCTGATTGTACACTTTTTCACCTGTATCGGGATTCACTTCTGCTGCCATCCGTTGTTGTATAGAAAACTCATCTTCCTGGGAACCAATGCTATAAATAATAGCCATGGTGCTCACAAATACTTCTCTGGCAGCAAAAGAAGTAACCAGGGCAATTCCAATTTTCCAATCGAAGCCTAGTGGCTCAATAGCGGGCTCCAGAAACTTACCTAAATGACCGGCATAAGAGGCTTCAATTTGTTTGGCAGCGATTAAATCATCGGTGGTTGTTTGATCCAATTGTTGGGTTTCTGCGGTCTGTAATGCTTCTTGAAGAGCTAAGTCCATTTTTTGTCCTGGACCATAGGAGGAAAGGCCCCAAAGTACCAAAGAAATAATCAATATAATCTTACCTGCTTCTACCGTGAAGGACCTCACTTTTTCCCAAACGGTCAAACCAACGTTGCGGAATACTGGAAAACGATATTCTGGTAATTCCAGCATTAGCAAACTACTATCATTAGATTTTAAAATCCATTTAAAAACAAGTGCGGCAAGCAATGCTGCTGCGATCCCCAATAAGTACAGCCCCATAAAAGCAAGCCCTTGTAAGTTAAATAGGCCTCCAAAGAAATATTTACTTGGCACCGCAAACGCGATCAAGGCAGTATATACGGGAATACGTGCCGAGCAACTAATAAATGGTGTAACCAAAATGGTAATCAGGCGTTCTTTCCAGTTGGCAATCGTCCGTGTACTCATAATTGCAGGTATGGCGCAGGCGCCACCTGAAATTAGGGCAATCATCGAACGACCATTCAAACCAAACACTTGCATTAAACGATCAAACATAAACGCTGCACGTGCCATATAGCCTACTTCTTCCAGCAAAGCAATCAAGAAAAACAGAATAGCAATTTGCGGAATAAACACCAAGATGCCGCCCAGCCCCGCCAAAAGTCCATCTGCTACTAAGTTGGTTAGCCATCCCGCAGGGAAAGTACCTTTGACCCAACTTGTTACAGTACCAAAGCTCCACTCAATAAAATCCATTGGGAAAGTTGCCCATTGGAAAATGGCCTGAAACACTAGAAGCATGAGTAGGAAGAAAATAATGGGACCAAAAACACGATGAGTCAAGATCGCATCCAAGCGTTCGGAAAACGTGTTCTGGGCTTGTTTAGTAGAACCAACGGCCGATCTGATTGTAGGCGTGAAATTATCAAAACGCTGCATGGTTTCTCTTACCTGCAACTGTAAATCATTAAAGCCCGTTTCCTCTACTTTAGTTGCAATGAGCTGCTTTTGGGGTTTACCCAAAAATGGTAACCATTCGTAGTGGTGGGCCAATAAAATGCGCTGATAGGCATTGTGATCAGGAAAATCTGCCTGCAATTCACTCGATAGCCGGGCCTCTTCTTGTGAGATCCGGTAAAAAGAAGTATTGGAATCTGGTACGGCAATCGTGCCTTGAGTCAAGGCGATTAATTGTTCTTTAAATTCTACGACTCCCTTTCCGGAACGACTACTAATTAAACAAACCGGCAAGCCTAATTTTTCAGATAGTTTTTCGGTGTCAATCGTGATTTCTGATTGCTCCGCTAAATCGGCCATATTTAGTGCCAAAAGAATGGGAAGTCCTAAGTCCCGAATTTGAGTCAGGAACAGCAAATGCTTTTCTAGTTTCGTTAAATCTGCTACGTAAACAAAAGCATCTGGATAATCGGAACTAGATGGATCTACAAAGGTCTGTACCACAATTTTTTCATCCCGAGAAGTAGGATAAAAACTATAAGTCCCTGGAAAGTCGATTAATTCAATGGTAGCTTGACCGTTTAATTTAACGGTGCCGACTTTTTTTTCTACGGTTACGCCTGGGAAATTGCCTACTTTTTGTTGTAAACCTGTTAGCTGGTTAAACAAAGATGTTTTTCCACTATTCGGATTACCAACCAAGGCTACTTTAAGTACCTTCTTACCTTCCTCCACTATTATTTGATTGGGTCTTATAAAACAAGCAACACTTAGCTAGAATAAACTATCCTACAACTAAAGTGGGAGCTTCCAATTTGGTCTAAGTTCTTTTTCCTTATTGCAGCACGATGCTGCCAGCTTCATTTTTTCGCAATGCAATAAAAAGGTTATCTACCTTAACATAGCAGCCACCACCAAAGGGTGCTTTGCGAACCATTTGAATAACCGAACCAGGAAGAATTCCCATTGCCAATAGTTTACTAGCAATTTTCGGATTAAGGAAATGAGATACGAAACCTTTGTCTCCTTGCTTAAGGCGATCTAAGTACTTTTTGCTTTCGACTGTTGCTACCACGCTTATTTTGATTTAATCTAATTAAGTTATAACACGAATTTACGCGCTTTTGATTTAGATTTAAGCAACAAAAGTCACCATTCTGCAATTTTACCTAAAAATAGCAGAATGGCATACCTAATATTAGGTATGCTTTTCTGCTATTGAAGGTAACAATGGTAGATAAAGACGCGATATTTCGCGTCTTTATTAATGCTTATCCATTAACTCTAGACCTTGGTCCAGGCCTTTTTCTACTGCCGGCACTCCTTCGGCCATCCAACGAGGCATAGCAGCTCCTTGTAAATGATAATCAAAAAACTGAGACATTCTCAAGGTCCAGTCTTTTCGGTTCTGTAACTGCCTTACACCATGTGCCTCTCCATTATAATTGACCAACCAGGCAGGTTTACCTAAACGCCGCATACCAACAAAAAATTCAATCCCTTGATACCAGGGCACGGCTCCATCACCATCATTGTGCAAAACCAAAACGGGTGTATTGATTTTATCCAAAAAGAAAAGGGGAGAATTCTCTAAATAACGCAATGGTTTTTCCCAAATCGTACCACCAATCCGGCTCTGAGTCTGCTCATATTGGAAAATACGACTCATCCCCGAAGCCCAGCGAATACCCCCGTAGGCAGAGAACATATTAACCACTGGTGCACCCGGAGCTGCACATTTAAATAAATCTGTCTTAGTAATAATGTGCGCAATTTGATAACCACCCCAACTGTGTCCCTGGATACCTATATTTTCCTTATCTACAAATCCTTTATCAATCAAAGATAGTGTACCTGAGACCACTGAATTGTAGCCACTTTCGCCTGGATATCCAACCCGATACGGTATGTCTGGATTAAAAATTATATACCCCCGACTAAGGTAATAAGGATAGTTTATCGAAGTGCCCGGAGAAGGATTGCGATAACGGTGCATCCCTTGAGAACTCCGTTCGTAGAAATGAACCATCATCGGATATTTCTTATTGGGATCAAAGTTCTCTGGTTTCACGAGCATCCCTTCTAGCTTTTGGCCATCGGGAGCTGTCCAGGACACAATTTCAACCTTGCCCCAGAGGAAGTCTTTTTGTTGAGGATTGACCGCACTAATTTTCTTAGGATTGGTCAGTCCATTTCGGCTATATTGAATGTCCGGAAAGACCTCATAACTTTCTTTAGTAAAAATCCAGTGATCGCTATTTTTTGCTTTTACCGGCCGACTACTATAGGAATAATCGCCTTCTTGAACCACCGTTTTTTTGCCTATCTGCTGATCTAGCCAATAATAACCACTGGCCCGGCTTTCTTCGTCGGTAAAACGGATCAATAAAGGCTCATTGAGATCAATAAACTCTTGCTCGCTATCTAAATTAATGTATCGACTTACTCGTTTTTGGGAGCGGCCGTTGGTTAGATTTTTCTTAGTCGCAGGGTTAGTAGGATCTACCAGCCAGATGTCGTAGCGGTCATAAATTAATAGATGCTGATCCCCCTTAGTCCAACCAGCGGTCCTATACGAGGTTGGGGCCATTGGCCGATCGTTTAGCTCATCGTAAAATGCAACCTTTGAATTATCAGTGAGTTGTACTGTTTTGTTTTGCTCAATCGCATGCGCGTACCAGGCGGTATCCGCTGCATTATACCAATAGAGGTATTTACCTTCCGGAGAAATATCTCCAGAACCAAACATGGCTTCGTGAACTTTCGTTTTATTGCCCGTCGCTACTTCCATTAAATAAAAATCAGTAAAGGAACCTCCAATCCAGGAGCTTTTCATTCGATAAGGATTTGGGTTGAGTCCCAATGCATACTTGCCATTCCCTTCTACAGATAGATTGACGTTTGGAACTTCTTCACTACCGAGCTGAACGATTTTATTAGCGCCTTTTAGCCAGACACAAGTATAGGTCCGTCGCTTCTCTCTATTGGCACGGACTTCTTGCTCCGTATAGAGTTCTTGATCCTGATAAGACCAGACTTCGACGCTTACTTTCTCTTCTTCTAGCAAAGTGGTATCTTCTAATACGGGTTTTGGAGCAATACCAAATTCTAGTCTTTGTCCATTTTTAGAAAATTCTAGTTGTCCATTTTTACTAATTATCCAGCCTTCCGGCAAAAAAGCATCGGCCCGATCGGCGATTTTTTTTGGAGCAGCTGCTCCTTTATTCCATTGGTAAAGATCAAAATAATCTATTCTACTTTCAGTGGTATCAAAATCGGCTAGAAAAGCGACCTGGCCACCTACTCGATCTATGCTCAGCTGCTCATACTCCCCTTTTTGCTCGTGAATGGTAGACCATTGTTTGGTATTGGTATCCAGGTAGAAAACACCTGCTTTTTGTTCTTCTTCGAAGCCTTTTGAAACCGCCGTAGCGAAAGGTGCTTCCATCGCTAGGACATAATCTTCAGCCGCAGATAAGATGGCCTGATCTCCAGTCGACAATTGATGGGCAATGAGATCAGTCCGTTTCTTGGCTTTGGCGGTACTGTCTTTTTGAATTTCATTTTCTAATTTAAAGAAAACCCAATCACCCCATTTCTCGGGTACTTTTACATCCGTAGCCGCTGGTACCTTAATAGAGCTTAGGTCCGCTAATTTGAGTACGACAAGTGTATCTTTGGGTAGATCTTTTTTCTTTTTACCATTGCGGCGCATGGTTTTAAGGCTTTCCGAATCTGGCTTTAGGGTATACATCAAAAAACGATTATCTGCTGAAAAACTTGGAGCAGATGCTCTGGCCATTTCTGTAGCATTACCATTTAAGCCATTATAGAGGTGTAAAGTAGGATTACCTTCTCCAGGCTGAGCGACGTAAGCGACCCAATTGCCATCATTGGAAATTAGTTGCTGGCTGATTCGATTCCAGTTGGCAAAATCAGATACTTCCATCGCCTTTTTCTCCTGAGCAGTTAACGGCGACAGCGTTATTAATAAAAATAGGAAGTTTAGGAAAAAACGATTCATTGATTTGGTTTTGGTAATAGAAAAATGAATTCAAAGTTAATTTACTCAAAAAATGGCTCTAAACTAAAAAATGACGTGGCTTCATTAAAACCACGTCATTAAAAACAGCAATTATAGGCCTAGTTTTTATCCAATAATTCCAAGCGTTGGTCCAGACCTTTTTCTACGGCTGGCACGCCTTCGGCCATCCAACGGGGCATTGGCGCTCCCTGTAAATAATAGTCAAAGAACTGTGACATCCGCAGCTGGAAGTCTTGCCGGTTCTGCAACTTAAGCGGCCAGTGTGGCTCGTCATTATAATTCAGCATCCAGGCAGGTTTACCCAAACGGCGCATCCCTACAAAGAATTCGATTCCCTGGTACCAAGGCACCGCACCATCATGGTCGTTGTGCAAAATCAGCACGGGCGTATTTACTTTATCCAGGAAGAAAATTGGAGAATTCTCTAAATAACGCAGTGGTTTATCCCAAATCGTGCCCCCAATACGGCTTTGGGTTTGTTCATATTGGAACATCCGACTCATACCCGATCTCCAACGAATTCCACCGTAGGCAGAAAACATATTCACCACAGGTGCACCTGACTCTGCACACTTAAACAAGTCTGTCTTAGTTATGATGTGAGCAATCTGATAACCACCCCAACTGTGCCCTTGTAAACCGATATTGTCCTTATCTACAAAACCTTTATCAATCAGTGCTAGCGTACCTGACACCACTGAATTATAGGCACTCTCCCCAGGATAACCAATGTTATAAGGGACATCCGGATTAAAAATCAAGTAACCCCGACTAGCATAATAAGGATAATTGATGGTTGACCTTCCGGCAGTAGGCGTCCGGTGACGATGCAAGCCTTGAGAGCTCTGCTCGTAGAAATTGACGATCATTGGATACTTTTTATTGGGATCAAAGTCCTCTGGTTTCACCAACATGCCTTCTAGCACTTGGCCATCTGTAGAAGTCCAGGAAACGATCTCTATCGATCCCCAATTGTACTCCTTTTGCTGTGGATTGACGTCACTGATTTGTTTTGGATTCGTCAATCCATTTCGGCTATAACTAATATTTGGATAATCCTGATAGCTTTCTTTGGTAAACATCCAGTGGTTAGCATCTTTAGCTTTGATTGGTCTACGACTGTTTGCTTAATCTTCTTCTTGTACGACATTCTTCACACCGGTATGAATGTTAAACCAGTAGTAGCCACTTGCTCTACTCTCTTCGTCTGTAAAAGAAAGAAGCATTGGCTCAACCTCCTCAATCGAACGCTCATCTCGATCCAGCCAGATGTATCGACTTATCCTTTTTTGTGCCCTACCGTTGGTCAAATTATTATGCGCTAATTCTTTGCTTGGGTCTACTAGCCAGATGTCATAGCGATCATAGATCAGCATAAAGTCATCGTCTTTGGTCCAGCCAGCGATTCCATAAGAGCCAGGCAAACTTGGACTATCGTGCAATTCATCATAAAAAGCTACCTTAGAATTGTCCGTAAGTTGAACCGTTTTTTTCTTATCGATAGAATAAGCAAACCAAGCTGAATCTGGACCGCTAAACCAGTAAACAAATTTTCCTTCAGGAGAAAAATCAGGACGGCCGCTTAAAGCTTCGGCGATCTGTATTTTCTCCCCCGTTTCTACTTCAATCAGGTAGGCATCTACCTTATAACTTATATCCCAGGAGCGTTGCTTTTGATAAGGGTCATCGTTAAGTCCCAGGGCATATTTCCCATTGCCTTCAACTGAAATCAACACATCAGATATTTCTTCACTCCCTAATTGAACTACTTTATTGCTGTCTTTCAACCAAACACAACTGTAGGTCCGACGTCGTTCTCGGTCAGCATTTACTTCTTGCTGAGTATACAAAGTCTTG
>CAXIDD010000250.1:0-7447 GCA_964021975.1 uncultured Saprospirales bacterium
GGATTTCTACAGAGATCGAGTTAAGCAAATCGAGATTCAAGGTAAATTACCAAAGGAGGTCGAATCTCTTGCTAGTTATACACTGACCAACAGGAAGTTGCGGGAGATTGAACAATTACTCTATGCTAAAGATTTTAATGTGCCAAGAAACCTTCCTTTAGAAGGACAGAAAGAATGGTTACTTAATAAAGCCACGAAAGAGTATCCGCTGTGTAAGGTTTGTGCTGATAATGTCGGCAAAGAAATTACCAGAATTGAAAATAAATCACACGCGGAGAATCAGCTATCCTACCGTACCATCAGTGCCCAATATTATGAAGAATTGGAGTGTTTTGAAAACATCTACCAGGCATTAGAAAGTTTTGTACAATCGAATACAGATTCTCTAACGGTTTCTCCTTTTATGTTTTCAGCAATTAAAAAAGACCGGGAAGAATTCATGAAATACTCTAGTACCTTGACTCAAATTGTTGGTAAGGACTATACCCGTATTCCCAGACAAGATTTAAAAGAGCTCCTGAGTCAATATTATGTGACCCAACAAAAAATGGCAGACGTGGTTAGTCGCTTGCGTAAAGTGGTGTTGACAGATCCATTAGAAATTTCTTGTATTGAAGTACGACCGTGATTTAGTACCTTCGAGTATGGCTGAAGATAGAATCGCAAAAAACAGGACCAAACCCAATTACCTCTACGCCATGTTGAGTGTAGCTTTGGTGCTGTTTCTACTCGGGTTTTTTGCCTTAGTATTGCTACACGCACAGGAGTTAATTCGGATTTACAAAGAGCAAGTCAATATTATTGTTGAGCTTAAAGAAGAGGTTCTGCCCACGCAAATAGACAGTATTCAAAACTTTTTGTATACACAAGAAAGTGTGCTGGATTCCTCGGTACAATACATCAGCAAGACGGAAGCCGCTCAACTGATGCAAGAGGAGTTTGAGGAAGACTTTCAGCAACTGGGATTGCCCAACCCATTTTACGAAATGCTCACTTTTAACGTAGAAGCATCCGCCATGCATCCCGATAGCTTAGTGCTGCTTAAGGAAGCAATCAATACTTATTCAGGGGTGAATGAAGTTTACTATCAAGAAAGTTTTATCGATGAAATTGCGCAAAACCTTAAAAAGGTTGGTTATTTAGCCATTGCCTTGGGGATTTTCTTTTTTGTAGTTGCAGTGACCTTAGTCCATAATACGATTCGATTAGCTTTATATTCCAACCGGTTTTTAATCAAAAATATGCAACTGGTAGGTGCTTCCTGGATGTTTATCAGCAGGCCCTATTTGTTGAGGGCACTAGCTCATGGCTTCATTGCCAGCGTAATGGCCATTGCCGCTTTGAGTGCTATTTTATTGTGGGTACGCAGCGATATACCTCAATTAATATTGATTGAAAACGCTATGATTTTTATCTATTTATTGTTGATGCTGATACCACTAGGCATGTTGCTGTATGTGCTAAGTACTTATCGGGTAGTTCGTCGTTATTTGACGATGCGCGTGGATGATTTATACTAACAACTCATCCATCTTTCTTTTGGTCAAGCCGACTATCCCGGATCAAAAATAATTCTCTTTTTCGGCGCAAACGTTTGATCGACCTTTCGGTATAACCCAGCTCTTTTTGTAGTTGCTCATTACTTTTTAGCAGCCGATGCTTAATTTTAGCTACTCGGTTGGTGGCCTTTTGGACAAAAGCCTGGCTGGCATAATTAAGCAAGGCCTTATAAAGATCACCAATGAAGTTTTCGGCTGTAATTAAGTCATCATAACCCTTCACCGGTTCTTCGGAAGAGATATCGTTTAATTCCAAAACGTAGCGTTGTAGGCAACGATAAGTTTCATCAACTTCCGCCTGGGCACTTTGCAAATAAAAAAGTAAATGTGTTTGAGAAGATAACCTGGCATTCCCCTGATTCTGTTGCGCAACATTTAAGCTGTTCAGTAGTCCATTTATGGCATGCAAGGCCTTTTCTCCATGAAAGTAAGCCTCTCTAATCTCTTCAACCAGGGCATACTTGAATGCGATTTCTTCGTATAGATCTCGAAGGGCCTCATTGGCCGGTCCTTTTTCCATCAAGACCTCAATCGCTTTTTCATCAATCAATTTTTTTAAGTTGGCTTTCTTATCCGGAACATTTACCAATTGAGCTTTTAAGATGTCATATTCAAACTGGCACAATTCTTTTTCTTTTATCAGCGCTTTATACTCCATTACTCGATCAAAGTAACCTTCTTTCCATCGATTGTGTTCCTTTTCCTGGGTTTTGCTTATAAAAGCTTTTAGTAAGCGTAAGGGAGCAGAATCTAACCATTCGAGGCGATCTTCAATTTGATCCAACTCTTTATGCTTGACCTCAATATCGTTAGCGAGAGCAGTCATTTTCTTTTCCAGCTTAGCTAAGTATTTTGACACCTTTGATTGGCGTCGGAGCTCGCGGTAGATATCTAATATTTGTTGATCAAGTTGACTCATATGGTGTATTGAAATTTAAGCTTTACTAAAGTTACAAAAAGCAAAGATGGAGACCTAATCAGTATGGAGGATATTGATCTGTAATCGAAAGGAATTAGCAAATTTTGATCAAAATTTACACTAGCTGGAAGTACTAAAGGCAGCCATTTTGATGCGAAATGAAATTTAAACCTGCGCTATTAGAATAAAGTCTATCATAAAAAAAAGTATAATCTCCTTTTAAGAATGATTTCTAAGCAGCATTTTTTAACTTTGCACTTTATTTTAAATGGAGTCGTTATAAGACTACTTCAATTAATCATGATTAATTATCGCTCAATGAGTAAGCAAAATCCGCCGAAGAAGAAGGTTGTAGTGACCACTAAGCAGCAGAACAGTAAGACCAAATCTACCAGCAAGAGTAAGGCTAAGGTGAAGTCTAGCAGTCGGGTAAAACGAGATAGCAAGGCTCAAAAAAGTAGTTATCGTTCTGAACTCATTTTTTCCAAAGAACAAATTTTTTGGATGTTAGGCGGCCTTGCGCTTGTCCTACTTGGACTTATATTAATGAGTGGTGGCGCAATGCCTGATCCAAATGTTTGGGATGAAAATATCATTTACAGCCCTCGTAGATTGACTTTGGCTCCTATTCTAATTCTGTTGGGAATGGGGATAGAAATTTACGCTATTTTCAAAAAGAAAGGATAAATCATTCCCTGCATTAGTTGCACTTCAGGGTAACAAGGATGCTAATTAACTATTCATATGGATGATTTAATTCGAGCACTCATCTTGGGTGTAATTCAGGGATTAACGGAGTTCTTACCCGTCAGTAGTAGTGGTCATTTGGAGTTGGCTAAGTACTTTCTGGGTGATGATAGTATGGCCGAAGAAAGCTTACTAATGACCATCACTTTACACGCTGCTACTGCTCTAAGTACCATTGTAGTTTTCCGAAAAGACATTTATAGTTTATTGAAAGGTTTATTTACTTTTCAATGGAATGAGCAGACTCAATTTATCGCTAAGATTGTCTTGTCTATGCTACCCGCTGTATTGGTAGGTGTTTTGTTTGAAGATCAAATAGAAGGTTTATTTTCTAGACGGATTTTACTGGTTGCATTGATGCTAATTGTGACTGGACTACTATTGTTTTTAGCAGATCGAGCTCAGAAAACAGATAAAGCGGTTGGTTTTTCTAATGCATTTGGGATCGGTATTGCACAAGCAATTGCTATTTTACCAGGTATCTCTCGTTCGGGAGCTACTATTTCTACAGCGGTTTTATTAGGTATTGATCGGGAAAAAGCGGCACGCTTCTCTTTCCTGATGGTCATTCCACTGATTTTTGGAAAAATGCTAAAGGATTTATTAGAAGGAGATCTCAGTCAGAGTCAAGTAGAATTACTGCCCTTAGGTTTAGGCTTTTTAGCCGCTTTTGTAACTGGTTTACTTGCTTGTATCTGGATGATTCGATTGGTAAAAGATAGTAAATTAACTTATTTTTCGATATATTGCTTTATTATAGCGGCTATAGTAATCGCCTATTATTGCTTCATCCAATAATAATGCGGATTTCAAAATCAATAAAACCACGATGAAGGAAGTAGAAGATAACCCACTCCCGGGTTATGACTTTAAAGCAGGGACCATGTTGTTGGTCGACAAACCACAAGATTGGACTTCATTCGATGTCGTAAATAAAATCAGACATAAGATTAAGCGGCGCTTAGGTGTCAAGAAAATTAAGGTAGGCCATGCAGGGACCTTGGACCCAATGGCTACAGGCTTGCTCATTATCTGTACTGGTAAAGCCACCAAAACTATTGATGGGTATCAAGGAATGCCCAAGACTTATACTGGTACCATTCGACTCGGTTCTACAACACCTTCTTTTGATGCAGAGACTCCGGTTGATGCACAATATCCGATTGATCATATAACCAATGAGGCGATAGAAGCTGCTCGACAACAGTTTATAGGTGATTTAGAGCAGATTCCACCCGTTTTTTCTGCCATTAAAGTAGATGGACAACCTTTGTATAAAAAAGCCCGTAAGGGCATTGAAGTGAAGGTAGAACCACGCCCAGTGAGCATTTATAGTTTTGAGGTCACTAGAATAGACTTGCCCGAAGTAGACTTTGAAGTCCGCTGTAGTAAAGGGACTTACATCCGATCTCTAGCGCATGATTTTGGGAAAGCGTTGGATTCCGGTGCGCACTTGATTGCTTTACGCCGAACGGCTATTGGTGAATATAAGGTTAATGACGCCTGGCAAATTGAAGACTTAGTCAAAATAATTAATGAAGGACCTATTGTTGGAGCCGTGACTGCTAAAACGGAGCAGCATTAGCAGCTAAACTAGGAACCCAGGATTTCTGATTTTAAATCTTCGAGTTCAATTTCTTTGATATACTCCACAAGTGCGTATCTGATTTGATTGCGAATAATCCGTAAATCTTGTGGACTACTGATGCCACTGCGCTCCATGTTCTCATATCGGGCGATACGGCCTTGTTGTAAAAGGATACTATCTGCTAGGTAAGCATCTTCTGCCAGGATATCTTCGAAAAATGTACAGGTTCCTTCTAAATCATCCGCTCTGATAAAAGTGTGCAAAGCTCGTTTGACAGCCTTCAAACTATCAAACTTTTTGGGTATTCCGTTGAGCACATCTGGTTTTGCTCGATCCGTTTGACTAAGCATAGGATCAGTCTGTGCGGTAATGTTTCTGAATTGATAATTGATTCTTGGAGGTAATTCGTGGTTGGGGAGTAATTGATACCCTTTCTTACGGAAAATAAACTCTCCCCCCATATGTCCCTGGATCGGTAAGGGTTCAGACCTTGGTATAGGATTGTTACCAACAGCTACCGCTCGGATTAAATCTCGTCCTAAATCACCAATACTCATTAACTGATCTGGATTGTTCTTTAGAAAGCTAATTAAATTAGCAGCAAATGGACTATGTGTTCCTACTGCCCCGTCCGGCACTACTTCATTGCGTCCAGAAGTTAATAGATGTCTAGAAGGGATGCGGTCTAAACGTTCTAAAATAGCTTCCTCTGGTTTAATATCACGGACGCCGAACATTGCCCCGGCATAACAAGCATCCGCCATAACCAAAGTATGAAAGCTTTTGATGGCTTCTATTTGAGTTTTTAAAAAGCTAAAAGGAATGTTGCTCTCCCAGTTGTTTTCTTCTCCATCTACTGGAATCCAAAATCCTTGGTTCCAGGTATTGTTGTATTGACCGTGTCCAGCAAAGTAAATGAGCAAGGAATCATTGGCTTTTACTTTATGGGCAAGTTCGCCTAGCGTATCGTAAATATTTCTCTTAGTAGCTTCTTCATTAGAAAGAGGGATACAATCCTCGGTCTCAAATTGGTATTTTTCCAACAGTAGTTGTTGAATAGTACTGGCATCTCTTTGAGCATTGTTCAACTGTCGTACATGTTGATACTGATCAATGCCAATGGTTAATAGGTAGTTTTTTCCATTGGGAAGCGTTGCTTCGAATTGATTACCTCCAGGTAAAACTAGTCCACGTGTATCCAAATCTTATGGTATTTATGTTTTAGAGTCGCTTTAAAATAAGGTTTTGATTTTGTAAAGGCCTATTCATTTATCAAAAAAAGTAGAAATAAATAGTCATTAAATTATTTCAATTGCATTAAAGGAACAATCGGGGACCCATCACTCCATTTACCTAAGCTCAATTGCTCGGGATGGCCACCAAAAACAGCTGATTTAGCTTCTGGGTATTTTAAGTCTTGTAATAAACCATCAGCTATTCTCCAGTAGACATTATAATCAACGACATCGGCTTGTCCCATTCCAAGGGCTCGGTAAGCAGAAGGAGTTCGGTGCCCACTATCAAAATCTAAATCAATGGCGTAACATTCGCTGTGTGAAGCAGTGACTGGATAGGTGCCATGGAAATCTGGTCTTTGTAAAAGCAACTGCTTTTTTTGGACGTTTTTGGCGGTTTCAAATAGCATAAACTGAAATTCTGGACTAACTATATGGTCATTTTTATTGATAATCATTACCATTTTAACATCGGCTGGCATACCGCTGTATTCTTCTAAGAGGCCACCCGTGAAGGGACCGGTCCCTGGAGCGCACAGCATTAAACCGCCAACTTTTGGGATACCAAACTTTTGAGCGTGTATAGCTAAATTTGCGGAAACTACACCACCGTAAGAATGTCCAATCATTAAGACCTGGTCCATTGCTAATTTTGGCATTCCAGGCTGGGTTTCAAGAACTTTGATGGCATTACGGATACCTTTAGCTGCGTTTTTAGCAAAAGCGGAAGGCCATGGCCAAAATAGATTTTTTTGATATCTAGGATAAATAACAACGTTCCCTTTGCGAACTAAATGTTTGATCCATGCCCCATATATCATAGGATTGTAAGCTCCATAGCCATGATTGAAGAGGATCAAGTTGGCTTTTTCTGTCATGGGCTCTGCAGGTAGAAATATCCAATAGCCATCAGCTCTTTTGGATTGATCAATGGTACGTATCTCATGGTAGCGATAATCTGCACCTCCTAAGCCAAGGGCTGCTTGCCTTGGAGGTAAGATTTGGCCGGCGTCTTCTAAAGGAATACTAATCATTTGCAATAGAAAAATAATTTGGATGAACCACATTTAAATCAATGTTTTAAAAAAGAAGCTGTTTGAATTGAATAGCTTCTTTTGCTAAAAGGTATGATAGAAACAGTCAAAAGGTAGATTATGGTTCAGTAAGGCATTCGCTTTTATTGAGAATTCATAGGACTATTTAAAAGATGGACCTGAAAATTCGATATTATTTTGAGGAAGAGCTTATATTGTCCCTTCGTCAAAAAAAACAATAATTCATCATCTCAATATTTCGCCAACTGAATCCTTATGATGGCAAACAAGCAATACTACGGTGTAATCGGGGCAGGCAGTTTTGGAACGGCGGTTGCCAATTTATTGGCGCTAAACGTAGAAGT
>CAXIDD010000251.1:0-7446 GCA_964021975.1 uncultured Saprospirales bacterium
CGAACTAATGTAGGTAATGATGGAGCCGATTTTCATTTCTACCTAACAGCAGCTCCTGAGTCGGGTGCAAAAATGGCCCTTATGATTCAAGATGAAAATGGAAAAACCATTCGGACCTATTCCACTGACGCATCGAATCGCTTGAACAAGTTTCGGGCTAAGAAAGGGTTCAATACCTTCTCCTGGGATCAACGCCACACTGGACCTGAATTAGTCAGCGATATTGTAACCATGGTTTTACGTAATCCATCTCCTGGACCAAGAGCGGTTCCTGGGACCTATCAAGCAGTGCTTCAAATTGGCGACCAAAAAGCTCAGGTTCCAATCGAAATTGCTAATGATCCACGTTGGACGGATGTAAGCAACGCAGATTACCAGGCACAACTAGAAATGGGGCTGGAAATGAGCCATATGCTCGATCAAGCACACCGAAGAGTGAAGAATTTACGAGCGGTTAAGACCCAAATCAAATCAGCTACCAAAATGGCTAAAGACCTAGCGGACCAAGCCACTCTAAAAAGCAAATCCAAGGCAACTATTGAGGCGTTGGATGCAGTCGAAGCTTTAGTCTTACAAAACAAGGCGGAAGCCAGTCAGGATGCCATCAATTATCCTCGGGTATTTAGCAATCACTTGGGAAGATTGTACGGTGTAGTCACAGGAGCGCACCACAGACCAACCGATGGGGCGAAGGAGCGTTTGGCAGATGTCAAAATAGAATATCAAGCCATCGTTGATGCTTATGATAAGGTTATGAAAACGGAGGTAGCAGATTTTGAAGCCTACCTCAATTCAGCCGGTGTAGAACGGATTATTCGGCCAGAGAAGATTGGTCAGCAATAGTAGCTGAAGTTTTTGTAATTCGAAAGAACAACAAAAGGCAAAAAGTACCCTTTTGAAGGCAGGATAATTAGTCCTAAATTTTAGAAAGAATATACTTTTCTATACGACAAAAAGAGAGCCGAAGGCGCGAAAATAGTGTCCCTTTGAAGGGACCGGCCTACTGACATCATGCGAAGCTTGATCGTCGGTAGGTCGAGGGATGAAAAATCACGATGCTTATTCAAAAATTGTTACTTTTCATCCCCGGTCCTGTGGACTCGCCCCTTCAAAGGGGCACAATAGCGTCTCGCGCTTTCAGCTCTCGACTAAAAAGATAGCCTAGTCTTTAATCGCTTTCACGCCAGGCAATTCTTTTCCTTCCAGGAATTCTAGCATGGCGCCACCGCCTGTAGATACAAAACTAATTTGATCGGACAAGCCACTTTTGTTGACTGCAGAAACAGAATCGCCACCACCAACTAAAGAAAAAGCTCCATTTTCGGTAGCTTCTGCTACGGCATTGGCAATTGTCAAGGTACCATTGGCAAATTTCTCCATTTCAAAGACGCCCATTGGTCCATTCCAAATGATCATTTTAGAATCTTTGATTACCTTAGAAAAAGCAGCTCTGGCTTTGGTACCAATATCCAAGCCCATCCATCCATCAGGTACTTCCATAGAACTTGCTTCTTTGGAATTGGCATCTGCTGCAAAATCATCGGCAATAATAGAATCTTCTGGTAAGTAGATGTTTACGCCTTTCGCTTTCGCTGTTTCTAATAACTGACGCGCCGTTTCCAGGCGATCTTCTTCTAATAAAGAGTTACCAATACTGCCACCTTGCGCTTTCATAAAGGTGTAAGCCATCCCTCCGCCAACAATAATATTGTCGACAAATTCTACCATTTTTTCTAAGAGCAAAATTTTATCAGAGACTTTTGCTCCACCTACAATAGCTGTAAACGGATGTTCTGGTGTATTCAATACTTTACTTGCATTTTCAATCTCTTTGGCTAGCAAAAGTCCAAAAGACTTATTTTCAGCTGTAAAATAATTTGCTACGGTAGTCGTAGAGGCATGTGCACGGTGAGCGGTGCCAAATGCATCATTGATATATACATCTGCCAAATCTGCTAGTGCTTTAGCGAAAGTTGGATCTCCTTTTTTCTCTCCCACGTTGAAGCGAGTGTTCTCCAATAACAGAATTTGACCTGGCTTTAAAGCCGCCGCCATTTCAGTGGCTTTAGCGCCTACAGTTTCCCCACAGAATAGGACTTCAGCTCCGGTTAAATCTGCTAAATGTGCTACCAAATGTTGCAATGTAAAACGTTCAACATCGATTGAGCCATCTTCTTTGGTTTTCTTCCCTGGACGTCCCAAGTGCGAGCAGAGGATAGCCGCTCCACCTTGACTTAAAATCTGTTTGATAGTCGGTAAGGCACTACGCATCCGAGTATCATCTGTAATTTCATAGTCCTTATTGAGTGGCACATTAAAATCTACGCGGACTAGTGCTGTTTTATCTTTAAAGTCAATTTTCATGATTATTTCTTTAGGCTTTAAAAAATAAAGAGATGACCAGCCCAGGCCAATCATCTCTTTTATTTATCGATTATTAAGTCGCAATTACTTAGTCGCGATCATGTGGGTAAGATCGGCTAAACGAGCAGAGTAACCCGCTTCGTTGTCATACCAACTAACAACCTTCACCATATTTTGATTAACATCTGTCATCAAAGAATCAAAGATAGAAGAGTGAGGATTGCGTACAATGTCACTAGAGACTAGAGGGTCTGTTGCATATTGTAGCACACCTTTCATAGGTCCTTCAGCTGCTTCTTTGAATTTTGCGTTAATTTCTTCAACCGTAGCAATTTTATCTACCACTACATTCAATTCTACTAATGAACCAGTGATTACAGGCACACGTAGTGCAATCGCAAACAACTTACCAGCTACCGAAGGAACCACTTTCCCAACTGCCGTTGCAGCCCCCGTACTGGTAGGTACGATGTTGAAAGCCGCCGCCCGAGCCCGACGCAAATCACCGTGCGGTGCATCTTGGATATTTTGATCCGAAGTGTAAGCGTGTGTGGTGGTCATAGATCCATACTTGATACCAAAGTTATCTTCCAGAATTTTAGCAACTGGAGCTAGACAATTAGTGGTACAAGATGCATTAGAAAAGACATTGTGGCGACGATCTAATTCGTCTTCATTTACACCCAATACAATTGTTTGGATACCATCTCCTTTACCAGGTGCAGATAAAACAACATCTTTAGCACCTGCTTCTAAGTGCATACTTGCTTTTTCTTTGGTACGGAAAATACCTGTACACTCTAGTACAATATCGATTTGATTTTCTTTCCAAGGAAGTGCGGCAGGATTTCTTTCGGAAGTAGCTAAAATAGATTTTCCGTTCACGATCAGGTGATCATCCGTTGCTTCTACTGTACCATCGAAAGGCCCCTGAGCAGAGTCATATTTCAAAAGGTGGGCAAGCGTATGGTTGTCGGTAAGATCATTGATCGCAACCACTTCTACTCCGTCCATTTTAATTAGGTTCCGAAAAGTAAGTCGGCCAATCCGACCAAAGCCATTAATTGCAATTCTTTTTGCCATGAATTTTATTGGTTTTTTGTTAGCAATACTGCGTAGGAGCCGTTTTTTAATCGCATGTTCTCCTTTCGCAGATTGGTTTATAATTATTTAATGTATACAAAATCTTAGGTGGTGAAGTTTATTTTTTTAGTTAAAACCTCTACACTTAGTGTAAAAGTAACAATAATATCCAATTTGTTGAAATTCTTTGCCTTTCTATAAATTATCTATTTGTTAACTTTAGAAGCTATTTGAATAAGTACTTCTACTTTAAAATGCAAATATACTCCTATATCTAAGCCTACTAACTTGATTAATGTTGCCAAATGTACTTGATTTTTATCAAGTTTAAATCCAATAAAGCATAAAGCCTGTAAAGCATGTCATAGGTTTATTTCAAGGGCTGAGAACATCAATCATTATTTAGGTCTTCCATTTTTTTAAAATAAATTTGCAATTATGCTTTGATTATTAATTAAAGGTAATTATTTTTGCATCCGCTTAAAGCGATTAGTCGGAACTATTTTACAGTAAAGCTGTTCTTTGTTTCAGAACAATTATTCAATTTAAGCGATGCCAATTAACTTTGGCCCGTTCGTCTAGGGGTTAGGACGCAGGGTTTTCATCTCTGAAACACGGGTTCGATTCCCGTACGGGCTACTATTTTAACTCCCTTTCAAGGAAGTCCCATAAAGGGCATTCAATTGCGAGTGCCATCCAAAAAATTGCCAATTAACTTTGGCCCGTTCGTCTAGGGGTTAGGACGCAGGGTTTTCATCTCTGAAACACGGGTTCGATTCCCGTACGGGCTACTATTCTAAAAGCGTGATACTAATGGTATTGCGCTTTTTTTTTGCTTTATCCCAACTACCGAATAAAATCATCCGTTAAAGCGCTCCAATAAATTTAGAGATTAAGTTTTTTTCCATATTTTCCCACTCTATTTCTAAACCTCAACACACCAGATAATATGCATCGTCGTATTTTTATCCTCATTTTCGTATCCTTATTTTCTTTTTCCACTTCTTTATCCGCTCAAATTGGGTTTGAAATTACCAGTCAGCAAGCTACCATTGGAGATACTTTGAGTTTGGATATCAAGACGACAGGTTTTAATGAAGTTATAGGTTTCCAGTATGGAATAAAATGGAATCCTGAGTATTTTGAGTACCTCAGCGCAGGCAATTTCAATCTTCCAAATTTCTCAGATCAAACTTTTGGAGTACCCGGAGAAGGTAATAATGTCCCCGGGAACCTAAGAATTTCCTGGGTAGATGCTCTGTTTAGTGGCATTAATGTACCTGATGGTACGGTAGTTTTTTCCATCCAATTCTTAGTAAAGACGGGTGCCCAAACTAGTACATTTATCGAATTCTCAGAGGATGTATTAGCTTTTGAAGCCATAGACCTAAACTCCAATTCCCTCAGTCCAGTCCCAATGATCAACAGTTCTATTTTTCTAAATGGAACTCCATCTTTTGAACTGGCTCCCGCTCTAAGTTTAGACACCTTACAACAACCTGGTTGTAGTGAAAGTAATGGTACCCTAGGCTTTTCAGCACTTGGAGGTACACCTCCTTATAGATATCAATGGTCTGGACCCGCTGGTTTCACCAGTACAGCAGCCAGCATTTCGGGACTGCAAGCAGGCACTTATAATGTTACAGCAACAGATAGTGAAGGAAGAACACTGACCGCCTATTCTATTCTCAATACCGTAGGCAGTTATACCAACTTAAGAATTGATACAGATTGTAAGCAAGATTTCAGAGGTTGGTTAGAGGTAACAGGTAGACTCACCTCCTTAATTAATCGAGATTACGACTACATCTGGAGTAACGGATTCAAGGAGTCTAATTTTGAATTAAGAAGCACCACTTTAGTACCCGTCAATGAAATCAGTTATTTAACAACTATCGATAATTCTGGCTGTAGCTTTACAACGGAGGCCATCTTCCCTCCACAATTGTGTGAAGATTTATTAATTGATACGGTAGTGCTAATTGCACCAGATCAGCGTCTTCGATTTTTAGGAGACACAGTAATTCTACCAGTTTTAGCCAATAACATGGATCGATTAACCCTCATTTCATTTTCAATGGAATGGGATAGTTTAGATATGGACTTAATCGGGTATACCATCAATGACCAATTTAACGAACCCAGTATAGATGTTCAGCCCAATAATTTGCTCTTCACGGCTAAACAAGCTGAAGCTTTTGGGTTTCCAGATAGCCTTGAAATATTGAATTTAGTCTTCAAAACTAAAAACGTTAGCCCAAGTTCAATCAATTTTAGTAAAAGTCGTCGTGGGGAGCATCGCAACAATAATTTTGTACATTTTGAAACTAATGATGCGGCGATTAGCTTTGGCTTATGGCCTGGAGATACCGATAAAAATGGCAAAGTTGATATTTTCGATATTTTTAATATTGGCTCAGGCTTTGGTAGAACGGGCCCACCACGGGTAGACACTACCACCAATTGGCAGGCCGCTGTTAGTGATCTCTGGCCTTCAAGTACTCCTAATAGCCAAGTTAATTATCGTTTTGCAGATACGGATGGAAACGGCAGAATTGAGCAACAGGATGTAAGCGTGATTGAGCAAAATTATGGTCAATCCCATCTTGGAAAAACCTTACCGGCTGATTTAATTGAAGCTAGAAATCAACGAAATATTCCCTTCAGCATTTCGATAGATTCGCTAATTACTGGTAATGACACTAGTCTTCCCATTAGTTTAGGAACCGCAGAAGATCCTATTTCTGATGTATATAGTATTGGTTTCAGTATTGCTTATGATGCTGTCTTTTTTGAGGAAGCTAGTCTACAATTGAACTTAAGTAATTCCTGGCTAGCAGAAAATTCAGACGATTTAATTTCTATTGTCAAAGCTGTCCCCACTGAAAATCGAATTGATGTTGCGATCAGTCGGATTGATGGTCAAAACATCAATGGTTCTGGCGAATTATTAAGGCTTGATTTAAAAGTTCTTGATCAGATACCCTTTGCGGGAAATGAGCAACAAGTTGCCTTAGAACTTAGCGGTATTCGTGTACAGGATATCAACGAAAACACTTTGGCGGTTAATCCAAGCAATAAAGTCTTAGAAGTCATGACTTCTAGTCGTTTAAAAACACTTCCAGCGTCCTGGTTCTCTGTATTTCCTGTACCGGCCAGTCAGTCCATCTTTTTGAGGACCACACACGATGTAAAAGTGGAATTTCTTCATTTAATGGACAATCAAGGACGTATTCTAGATAAGATTGATTATTCTAGTCAGGATTTACAGCAAAGTATAGACATTAGTTCTTATGCTAATGGGACTTACTTGATGCAAATTTACACTAAAGAAGGTTTTTTGACTAAAAAACTCTTAATTCAAAGGGATTAAGAAGCAATACATCTATTAAATGCAAGAAAAAAAAGTTGGTATAGGAATTATTGGCACTGGATCCATTTCAGGACTCCACTTAAAATGTGTGCAAGAATTAAACCATTGTGAAATTATCGCAATGGCTAGTTCTTCTGAGGAAAGAGCTACCATAGCAAGGAATAAATTTGGTGTGAAAATTTATAGTAGCTACCAAGAGCTTATACAAAACAAAGCAATTGATGCAGTAATAATTGGTACACACAGTGGCAATCATTTAGAACCAACACTTGCCGCCGCTAAAATGGGAAAACACGTTTTAGTTGAAAAACCAATAGAAATAAGCGCTCAAAGAGCCGATAGAATGATTGAGGCTTGTAAAAAAGCAGCTGTAAAATTAGGAGTGATTTTTCAAAATCGATTTAGTCCAGATTATATCCAATTGAAAAATGCTGTAAAGGCAGGAAAGCTAGGCCAATTGATGCTGGGCAATGCTTACATTAAATGGTTTAGAGATGCTAGTTATTATGAATCCAGTGCATGGAAAGGAACATTAAATGGAGATGGGGGCGCTGCTTTAATTAATCAAGGTATTCATACAATTGACTTATTACTCGATATCATGGGAGATGTGGATCGTGTCTTTG
>CAXIDD010000252.1:0-7418 GCA_964021975.1 uncultured Saprospirales bacterium
ATCAGGTATTGAGCACCATAAACACTACAAGCCATCCCTCTTGATTTGATAAAATTAACAACTGACTGTTTGTGTTGCTCTGGGACAATATTAAAGGCAAGGACCATCATATTGGCATGAATCGAAGAGTGCTCCGTTCCTTCACCATCTACATAAGCGCCAGTTTTAGGATTGAAGAGTTTTTCATTAATTGATTTTTTTGCTTGTAAAGCGTGTAACTCAAACTCGACGGCTTCCTCTGTTTTGCCTAGAACTTGGGCAAATTCAGCCATTATTTTCATGTTTTGATAAAACAGGGCATTGATCACCGTACTGTATGGACGGAAAACAAAGCCATCCCGTTCGCCTTCCTTGGTTGCTAGCTTCCAACCTGTGTCTTTTTGTGCTGGTGGCCAATCTACAATATCTCTTAGTTTAGCTTCAGGATCTTTGAACCCTAGCTTTTTCATAAACTCTGGGGTTACTTTTTCCGAGCTGACCAATCCATCTGCTCTTCTTAATTCTACGAGGGTTTTATGTTTAAGCGGCTCGTAATATTTTTCAATCAATTCCGTATTACCAGTGTATTGATAATCAGCGTAGAACATCAAGGCCACGTGTTGTTGCCATTCGGTTGGCCAAGTAGGGTATTCCATGAAATATTCAATGGTCTGACGAGCAATGGCGTATTCTCGGTCCGTTGTGTAATGACTCAATTGGTTGAGATAGGCATCTGCTTCGTATGGAATTCTTTCCCGGTCCCCATCGACATACAAACCAGCAAAAGTGGTGGCTTTGATAGAGTATTTGCAAAGATCCCAGACCTGATTGAGAATAGGGTCAGAACTTTCAAAACTACTTTGATCATCCTCCCAATAGCTATGATAGGCCAATTGCGTAAAGTCATTACTACTCAACTTCCCTTTGACTCCCTCAATCTCTGCGTATCTAAACGGGAGTAAAATTGGGAAGGAATCCGGCATAGCTACCGCCGCTGCTTTGGTATTGCGTTGATCAGGCGTAATTGGGAGAACATAGGTTTTGGTGCCTTTTTCTACAGGTAGCTGAACTTCCTGGTAGCGAATATGGCCCATCGGATCCCGATTGATTTGTCCATTTTCCAATTGTTCTCCAATCCTTACTGTAATCGTATGTGCTTTCTTCGCAGTATAGCTAATCTCCATATTGGCAAAGGCTGCTTTCCCGAAATCTAGGAAGTAGGAAGATTTATCTTTCTGCTCAAATGAAACAGGTTTTATGCGATCTACCTGAAAGAAATTTGCCGTAGTAAGGGTGTTATCAGGGCTGCCTAACTGGAAAGACTGGCTTTCGGAATACTTAGACAAGCGATTGACTTCGTCCCAAATGCGGACTTTCCAATAGTATTTTTGACCACTTTTTAGAGCGCTACCGGAATATTCAAGATTGGATTTATTTCCTTTAACTCGACCACTATCCCAAACATCTCCGATGTTGTTGTCCAATTTTTCTTTAGAAGAAGCCAATAGCAATTGATAGGCGGATTGGAAAACAGATTCTTTGGGAACCGTCCAAGCAAATTCTGGCGTAGGATCCTTAATAGAAATATTTTGGGGTTGGCGGATGTATTCTACGGATAGGTCTTGTGGCCCTTTTGAGTATCGGTCACTGTATCGCTCCGTTAATTCATCACATTTACGTCGGAGCTCGATTAGGGTACTTTGATATTTTGGATCTTTAGCAAGATTGACGGTTTCCCTAGGATCTGCATTTAGATCGTAAAGCTCCTCGAAAGATTTGTCATTAACATATCGGAAATATTTCCAGTCTTTTGTACGGACACCCTCACTGGGAGGAATATTTTCAAAATCCCAAAGGTGTTCGATCAAAATGGTATCCCTGCCAAGGTTTTTTGTTTTCTGTTGGACTATAGGCAATAAACTTTTTCCCTGCCAAGATTTAGGCGCCTCAATACCAGCTAAATCAACGATGGTTGAAGGGACGTCCACATTTTGTGCAAATTCTTCAATGTCCTGGTGCTTTTCCCGCGGATCGTAAATAATTAAAGGTACTCGGACCGAGTTGTCATACATGAGCCACTTGCCTGCGAATTGCCTTTCCCCTAGGAAGTAGCCATTGTCTCCCATTAGGATAATGACTGTATTATCGTCTAAACCTTTTTCTTTTAATTTTGCTCGGATTTTTCCTATTTCTAAATCAATACCAGAAATCATTCGGTAATATCCTTTGACGCTATGCTGGTACTTTTCAGGGGTATCGTATCTCCAGGTCCAGCGCAACCGATTAAAACCTGCTTTTACAAACTCGGGTTGTTCATCAAAATATTTATCTTCTCCTAGTGCTGGTCCAGGCATAGTCACGCCTTGTAGTAATGGATCGGTCGTTTCTTGCCAAAAATATTGGTCTTTTGCAGAGTCATGGGCGTGGGGTGCACTGAAGCATAAAGATAGAGAGAATGGTTTGTTTCCGTCAAGTTCATCAATAAAGTCCAGTGCTCTTTGCCCAGTATAGCGGGTTAAGTGAACGGTATCTTTTCCTAGCTTTTTATAATAGTAACCGCGTCTATCTTTAAAGGCATTATTACGATCATAGGTCTCATATTGATCAAACATTTCATCCTGACCGTCGTAACGAATACCATATTTCCCATAAAAGCCTGTATAATATCCTGCGCCTCTTAATAATTTGGGGTAAGTCTGGTCCATATACTCTTGGCGTACATTTCCAGTCTGAAAAGTGAATCGATGGGTCCGTTCGTATAGCCCGGTGAAAATACTGACTCTACTAGCGGCACAAATTGGAGTGGTAACGGTAGCATTTTTAAAATAGGTGCCTGATTGAGCCAATTGATCCATCTCTGGCGTATGGATTAATTCATTACCGCATAGCCCAGTGCATCAAAACGCTGATCATCTGTAAGGATAAAAATGATGTTAGGCTGCTCTTTATTAGTAGTAGAGGTCTGGCCGAATAATTGACCCAAAAAGCAAGTAAAAATCAAAAGAGTCATCAAAGTAAACAAGCTCCGCTTTTGCATGTAGGCTATAATTTAGCATTTATTAAAAATGGTGGTGATCAGGCGTAATTCTTTTAGCAAGTAAATAAAATCAATTTGTAAAAACATCCTGTTCTGTACTATGCTGTATAAGTATAGTTTAATCATTCTTTTTTTTGTAAAAGATATAAGGTCATTACCGATGGTTTAACGGGACTGCTAGGTGCCTGGTAGAACCTTCTCTTGCCCATGGTTTCCCAACGTAGGGCATAGTATTCTTTATGATTTTTACTTGGTTTATTGACGTTGAGCCATCTGACGGAAACACTGTCAATCTTAGAACTCGGATCTAGTAATTCAGCTGGATAGTTTATGCTTTTAGCTAAGCTTAAAGATCGATCAGCTAAAGTTACTAAGTTCGTCCCATCAACAACTAATTCTCCATCTCCTTTTTTAATATGAAAATAAGGAATAATGATCTGACCATCAGAATTGAAATATCCTTTTTGGAGCCTAATATGAAAATCAATAGAACCAGGTCCCGAAAAAGCCCAACGGTAATCCCAATTAGAAATTTGCTTCGAACTCCATGCTCCATTTGAAAGTGTAGCTAGGAAAATTTGACTTTTCCCAGCAGCATCATATTTCATATAAGCGATATGAGGTTCCCCCATATCATTGAAGAATAATCGCGCACCACCATTAATTACACCACCTCCAGGAGGAACAGGATCTACAATACTTGAAGTAGCATCAGGACTAATAGGCAGGTTTATTTTTTGGCCATCTGCTGTTTCCCAGTTGACTAAATCAGGACTTCGGGCGTAGGAAAGATCATGGTTGGTTTCACAAGATGGCGTATCTCTCCAGAACCATATTACATGGAATAAGGAGTCTGGCCCCAATCTGGGACCACTCGCGTAGGCACTCATGAGGCCGCGGCCATCAAACAAAGGCTGATCTGTCAAACGCTGGAAGGACTTCGTGTTTTCATCATATACATTCGTAAAGTTGATTCCATTACCACTCCCTCCTTTTCGGTAAGAATAGATCAATGCACCGTCCGCATTCTTGATGAAACTAGGGTAGGTGCACCTCAGTTCGTCTTGCATCGCCACCATCGGTAGGACCCTTTCAAAACTAGTGATGTCTAAAGGTTTTTTCGTTTTGAAGTAGACTAGGGTATCATTGTGCATATTACCACTTAAATGTAGACATTGATCTCGATCTAGTGCCATGGTAATCCGGTTGTGACTATCCCATCCTACTTTGGAGGGCAAAACCTGATAGGCCCATTTTTTTTCATTCGTTCTTCTTGAGGCAACCGTTAAAGCTCTGTACTTATTGAAATAAGCAATGAATTGCCATTCTCCGGTACTAAGGAATCGGAACCCAACTGGGAAATCGGCAACTACAGAATCTACTTCGATGGCCTCTAAAATTTCAAAAGTAGGCTGTGCTTGTGCTTCAAATTTGGGTGTTGCCTGTTGACAAGCTGTAAAAGCTATGCTCAGGATTAGAGCTGTTTTTATTATTCGATTCATAACACGCGATGCTTATTGAACCTTAAGTAAAGCTACCCAATCCAAGGCTTTGTCTTCAGGAGGAAATCCTAAAGCGGCTTGACCACTAGCTACCACTGATTCAACTGATCCCTTTTGTAAGGCGCCGCCACTTCTTGGGTTGTACCAATGAACGGAAAAGGTTTTCCCAGAACTACCTAGATCGAGTGAAGTTGTTTCTTGGTCTTGTGGAAGGAAGACTACATAAACTTCATCTTTAGCCGCTAAACAATAAGTAAGTTCATCAGCGGTAAGTTCATCAGCTGGTTCCATTTCCCAGAAGGGAAGATGATCTTCAAAAAAAGTACGTGCGTAAAGATTCTGATCCCAGAAATTATCTCGACTCCTAAAATCTTGGCAGGTTAAATCTGAATGTGGACTTTGGTAACCAAAGTACCATTCCACTCCGTAACCTCCAGCCATTAAGGTACCCCAAAGTGCATTGGCTCTGGCTAAATTGTGCTCGGGGTCTTCCGCATCAGGCAATAAGGCAATATTGGCTTTTCCAGGTTCATCTACAGCTAAGGCCCATCGCTTGCCGGTAGAATCTGACTTGGTCTTCCATTTTAAAACGCGACCATGGACATCCTTAAATTTAGCATCACTGAGTTGTAAAGAAGCTCCGGTCAATGGAGATTGGTCACCAATTAAAGCGCCATAGCGATCCGATTTATTAGGAAAGGTATGGATAACTAAATGGTGATGGTATGGGTCTAATTGACGAACATATTCTGCTACCTTTTTTACTTCTGCTATCGGCTGATTATTTTCTTCTCCAAGGTTCCAATTCATAGCAAGGTGATGTCCAAAACGGGCGATCAATTCACGGTAATACAACTTACCTTCCAAACCAAATGTTCCGTTATCCATCAAATGATCCGTTTCTGTTTCGTGGGTTTTGAAGTGCAAAAACATCCCTTTTCGGTCGCCATATTCGAAGATACGTTCCCATTGATCTAACTTGGAAACATCAAAGCGTGTGGTATGGAATTTAGTAACCCAAGCTTCTAAGTTTTTCTTGTTACTAGCATAAGCTTCATATTCAGCAGCCGGTACTTTTAAAAGATAAGGGAAGATATTCCTATCATCACCATCTACATTGAAGGTTAAGAAAGAAAAGACATTCAAACCCTCTGATGCTAGGTAATCGATCGCTCCAAAAAGGTTTTTACCTTTTTCTTCTTGCCAGACTAGGTCCTGTGCATCTGCTTTAAAATCTTGCTGATGTGGTGCCCAATTTTTGCGTAATCCTAGGGCATTGGTCGTCGCATCAATATCTTCGAAAGCTAGGAAGTTCTCGGGAGCATCTACGCCTACTTTAATGAAATATTTACCCGTTTCTTCGTATTGCAGGTATGGCTTGCCAACGTAATTTAATCGACCTTTAGCCCGATTGTCAATTCCAGTTTTATCGGTATCTGCAATGACAAAGGAGCCTTTGATTCCATCCATATATTCTCCGCTAGTGGCTTGGCTTAAATCGCCCGCAACCGCAATATTTGCTCCTTTTTTGAAAGAAACCTGATAGGTCCACGCTCCAGTTTGGTCGGGTGTGAACCTTACCATCCACTTATTTCCGGCATCTCTACTTGTTTCTGCGGCATTTCCATCCGCTGCATAAAATCCAGGGACAACATAACTCTGATCTTGATTGGTAAAAGTAACATCTAAGCGATAATTAAGGAAGGGGTTATCTTCTGCCATTTCGGTAGTGGGAGGGCCATCAAACACTAAGGTGGTCTTATGCCATTTTTTTTGTTCTCCTCGTATTTCGACATCCGGTTGTTGAGAACAAGCGGATAAAAAGATGCTGACTACTAATAAAATCAATGAGCTGGTATTTAGGGCTATTATGGGCTTATACTTGATCATATTTGGTTTGTTTTTGATTAGTAATGCGAATCAAGGGTTAAAAGAAACCCATTGAGATTATTGAAATAAAAAAAGATGTAGAGCAGAGTTCTATATTTGAAATATGGACTATTACAAACTCATAGCACTCTACTACTACATCAGTGAGTGCTATAATACGGAACTCTGTTGGCATTGCCAAAGGTTTAGCAATAATGCTCCACCTGACTTTACAGATGAAGAATTATTAACCATTTATATTTTCTGCGTTGCTGAAGAGGAAAAATTTAAGGTCAAATCCATCTATACCTATGCTTGTAAGTATTTGTATAGTTGGTTTCCTAAATTACCTTCCTATCAGGCTTTTTGCAATCGACTCAATCGTTTAGCAGCAGTATTTCCAGTTTTGGTCAGTTGCTTATTACAAGAGGTGGACCAAGATGGAATAAATGTACAAATCAGTCTTTTAGACTCTATGCCAATTATCACCTGTAGTGGTAAAAGAGCTGGCAAAGTGGCCCCTCAGATAACTGACAAGGGGTACTGCTCGACTAAAAAACTGCACTATTATGGAGCAAAACTACATGGTATTGCTTTTTATCGTGCAGGTACATTACCATTGCCAGAGTTTTTTAGTTTGACTAATGCCTCTGAGCATGACTTAAATGCGGTACGAGAGTTACTACCTCATTTGAAAAACAGAGCTTTGATTGGAGATAAAGCTTATTCCAATGTAGAGCTCAATGAGGCACTGCAAAAAGATGGCCGAACTACTATTTATACGCCAGTAAAACTGGTTAAAGGCGAAACGGAAACCATTAGACAGTTTAAATATGCTGCCGATAAGCTGTTTTCAACAGCTGTTTCTCGTATCCGCCAACCAATTGAATCTTTATTCAATTGGATTATTGAAAAAACTGATATTCAAAGAGCATCCAAAGTGCGATCTAGACAAGGTCTTATTGTCCATGTATTTGGCAAAATTGCTGCCGCAATCTCTAAATGGGTGTTTTAACTCTTGATTCACATTA
>CAXIDD010000253.1:0-7372 GCA_964021975.1 uncultured Saprospirales bacterium
GTTAGGCTCTATATTTTCCATAATATTGCATTGTTTAAAGATGCACCAATACTAATGGTCAGAAATATTGACAAAGAAAAAGAATATACATGACAAAATTAAGTGTTAATATCAATAAGGTCGCTTTAATTCGTAATTCTCGCAAAGGGAATTATCCTGACTTATACCAGTTTGCTAAAGATGCTGAAAAATTTGGTGCCCAGGGAATTACGGTTCATCCAAGACCCGACGAACGCCATGTGCGCTATGCCGATATTCCCATACTTAAACAACAAACCACCACAGAGTTTAATATTGAAGGCAATCCTAATGAAAAATTTTTAGATCTGGTCCTCCGTAACCGACCTACTCAATGTACTCTAGTCCCCGATGACCCAAATGTACTCACCTCTGATCAAGGCTGGGATACCATCAAAAATGAAGCCTTTTTAACTGATGTCGTTCAACGATTACAATCGGCTGGGATTAGAGTATCTATCTTCGTTGATCCTATTGAAGGTTTTATTGAAGGCGCCAAAAAAGTAGGGGCAGACCGGATTGAGTTTTACACTGGAGATTTTGCCAAAACTTTTCCAATAGATCCAGAAAAAGCAATTGCGCCACATCGACGCTGTGCCCAATTGGCCAATCAAATAGGACTGGGAATAAATGCAGGGCATGACTTAAACCTGGATAATCTTGCTTTTTATAAAAAAGAAGTAGAGGATTTATTAGAAGTATCCATTGGGCATGCCTTAATTGCAGACACCTTATATTATGGATTGGATAATACGATTCAACTTTACTTAAAGGCTTTAACATAAATAATTAATCAATTTTAGAGTTGAGAGGTTAATAATTATAAATCCCAGGATATTTATTTAAATTTTTATTTTTTTTCTTAATAGCTAATCACAAAAAACAAAATGGGAATCAAATTAATTGGAGCTGGTGGTCCCCGCACGGGAACAGCCTCCCTTAAAACAGCTTTTGAAATTTTAGGATTCGGGGAGTGTCAACACATGGAGAACCTATTTAACCGACCAGCCTTGGTTGACAATTGGATAGAGTTTTTTGAAACGGGCAAAACAGACTTTGAAACGCTATTTGAAGGCTTTCAAAGTACCACAGATTTTCCAGGCTACCTATTGTACAAAGAATTGCTTACCCAATATCCAGATGCCAAGGTGGTCTTGAATCTGAGAAATCCAGAAGAGTGGTATGAAAGTTTCAAGCGTACGGTATTCCGCTTCGTACCTCAGACGGAAGAGCAAAAGCTTAAATTACAGCCTAAGATAGAAGCATCAGAACGCTTCCGTAATATCGCTAAAACACTTGGTTTAGTAGAAGTTTATTTATTGAAAGGCCATTACCATGATAATTTTCTGGATAAAGAAAAAACGCTGGAAATTTACCGACGCTTTAATGATGAAGTCCGGGCTAATGTGCCAGCGGGGCAATTATTGGAATACAGCGTTTCACAAGGGTGGGAACCACTTTGCGAATTTTTAGAGGTTCCAGTACCAGCGCTTGATTTTCAAATCCTAAAACACTAGAAAAGAGGGCGCAGCCCGAGAATCACTTCAGCTGCCAAGGTTCATACAGTTACTATACCTATTGATCAGCCGGAATCAATGGATAACGCTCTCCACGGAATACCAAGTCAAATTGTGCCCAACTTTGTGCTTTGGTTCCTAAAGCATCTTTAAATAAGACCTTTGCCTCAAATAAGACTTCATTGTCCGGATAGCTGATTTCAATGAATTTAGCGTGAGGGCTTTCACCTTTCTTCCGAATATTACCAGCAACAATTAAGCGATTACCAGTCTGGGGTAGTACATCTACATCGCTGGTGATAACAGAATGCATGTCTTGACCTCTTTCTTTTCCATAAGACCAGATCTGTTGGATGGTTTTATTGTCTTCATCAATTTTATATTCTACGGCACGAGAGTAGGAGGGGCCTGCTTGAAAATTGCGGCGTAGTCCATTGTCAAAGAGCAAGAGGTTTCCATTTTCTAGTACAGTTACGGCATGTTGACCGGTACTCCATTCAAAATCATCTGTTCCGGCAAGTCCTTGTTGTACTTTTGCAGGTAATATTTCTCCACTTTTATCTAAGGCGGTCAGTAAATAGTCTCTGGTATCCAATCCTTGTCCGTTAAAACCTGCCTTACCCCAATTTAGATGAGGCGCTAAAATCCAATTTAATTGATTGTCTTCATTTACTTTTACAACACCTTGGCTACGTCCGGATACGATAATACTATTGTCCTTCGTACTTCGGGCCACTGCGTTGACGTGGAACCAGTCCGCTTGGTAGTCAGGAGAAAAATCAGGAGGATAAACGATTCTGTCTACATCTAATACCGCACGCATATCCCATTCTCTAACGGCACGGTTTAATTTTCGATCCCACTGAACGACGTGGTCAAACCTACTTAGGTGTACTGCTCCTTTATGCACTACGCGTGCATCTTTTTTTGATCCTCCCATTAATAAGGAGCCGTCCGGTAATTCAATCAATTCATGATTTCCGGCATTCCCCCACATTTGTTCTTTTTTAACGATGCGGCCAAGATCATCAACTTCTATTAAATCGATCCAGTTGAGGTAAAGCCAATTGCCATTTTGGAGCCGGTAGCTCGTATAAGTAATTTGACCAGTCTCACTCATATCCATCACCCATCGAATGTCGCCATTGTCATCAAAAATAATAGTGTGGCTGAGAAATTTACCATTATTGGCAATAAGCATATCTGCCAAATGGAAACCAGGCTCCATGCGTTCTCGATTAATCTTTGTGACCTCAATGCTTGGTAAAATATCAGAAAGCGGCTCGGTCGTAATACTTAAGTCGCCTTCATATATTTTATTGTTTTCGGTCGTTACCTTCAGGTGGACCTGGTTTTCTTGGCCTGGATATAATCCAAGTACCGGAATCTCGTGGAATCTGTCGAAAGAGGAGAAGGTTCTTTCTACCGGGATGTCCCCTTCTACTCGGATGGAGACCTTTACCTTTTTATCGGTAGCAAAACTAAGTAAAGCAGTCAAGGGTGCTCGACCCTCTGGGTTTACTTGTGTACTAATATCTCCGGAAATAATTTTTTGTAGAGCTTGTGGTCCTTGTTCACAGCTATAAAAAAGTAAGCTGCTTAGATAAAAGAAGAGTATTGTAAAGCTATTTTTCATATGATTCGAAGCTTAGAAGCTATGTAAATGTTAGTGTAAAGTTTCTTTTCAAAAGCTATTTGAACATAAACGTAAAGATCAGAAGAGTTGTAAGGGATCCCTAACAGTTTTTTAAGTTTTTTAATTTTTTCTTAACATCTCTCGCAGCGTTTTTTTAGCGTAAATCGTTTCAATACCGTGTTTAGATGAAATTTGTTCACCAAAAAGATGGTTATTTTGGCCAAAATGGAGGGAAAAAATAAAATTTATTTTTTCTTTTTTGATCAGCTTGTTTTAAAAGAGGTTTTTTGGAAAGCCTGATTTCATACGAGTCTTAAAGCACAATTAGCTAAGATTTAAAATAAAAAAAGGTTTTGCCAAGCTTATTTTGGATTGCGTTTATTTTTTGGAGACAAATCCAAATTTTATTCGTCGACTCTAAAAGAAGCTCAAAAAAAATTATTGAAATTTTGCTTAGCGACCATAAATTAAGTTGAAAAAAAATGCATTTAAATCACAAGTATTAAGGAAATGTTATGGGAAATTTAAAAAATCCCATATTTTGCGGTCACAATTTTTTTTTGAATTAAAATTCGAATTAGTATGAAAAAACTCTCACTAGTACTTTCGCTAGTACTTTTTGTCATGGGGACTGCCCTGGCTCAAAGAACTGTTACGGGTACAGTTACTGACGAAACCGGAGAAACACTGATTGGTGCTTCTATCTTGGTAAAAGGTACAACGACCGGTACAGTAACTGACATTGATGGTACCTATTCCATTGATGTACCAAGTGGACAGAATACTTTGGTATTCAGTTACACTGGTTATGGCACACAAGAAGTTGCTTTAGGCGCTTCTAACACTGTAGATTTAGTTTTGACTTCAAGCGCCGAGGTGTTTGAAGAATTAGTTGTTACAGGATTAGGTATCCAAAAGGAGAAAAAAGCCTTGGGTTACTCTGTATCAACACTTTCAAGTGAAGCCCTGACTGCACGTCAGGAAACAGACGTTGCACGTTTGCTTCGCGGTAAAGCCACCGGTGTAGATATTACACAGACTTCCGGTTTGGCTGGTTCAGGTACAAACATTATCATTAGAGGTTTCTCCTCTATCTCTGGTTCTAACCAACCATTGTTCGTTGTTGATGGTGTACCTTTTAACACTTCAACTAACACCAACAATGGATTTACTTCTGGTGGTGCTTCTGCTTCTTCTCGTTTCTTGGATTTAGATCCTAATACGATTGAAGAGATTTCTATTCTTAAAGGACTTTCAGCAACTGTACTATATGGTGAGGCTGGACGTAATGGTGTGGTTTTAGTAACCACTAAGAATGGATCTGCTGGTAAGAACTCTCAGAAGAAAATGGAAGTATCTGTTACACAGGGACTTTTCCAATCTGATATTGGTAACCTTCCTGATTACCAGAATACTTTTGGTAATGGTTTCAACGCTGGATTTGGTTGGTTCTTCTCTAACTGGGGAGCTGCATTTGGTGACACTAATCCTTCTTCTTACGGTTCTGATTACCGTGGAATCAATGATCAAGGTCAAGTGTTAATTACACACCCTTATGATCAATCTCAGTACAATGATGATTTTCCTGAGTTTATAGGTCAAGATTACGTTTATCAACCTTATAAGAGTGTTGAGAACTTCTTTGAGCCAGGACTAGCATCTAATACTTCTTTGGCTATCTCAAGTAAATTGAATGCTACAAGTTCTATTAGTGCAACTTACTCTTTCCTTTCTGAGGAAGGTTTCTTGCCTAGAAAAGATGATTTAAGAGACAATGTACGTTCTAACTACTTAGACAAGCACAACTTTGGTTTGGGTGCCCAGACTGAATTGGCTAATGGATTCAAAGTAAGAGGAACTTTCAACTTTGTGAACTCTGAGCGTGGTGCACCACGTACCGCTCCTTTCGGTAACGCAGGTTTGTTTGGTAACTTTGTTTACACGCCAAGATCAATGGATTTGTTGAACTTGCCTTACCAATCTCCAATTGATGGTTCTAATGTTTACTACCGTCGTGGATCAGCTATTCAAAACCCACTTTGGACTTTGAATAATGCAGGTGAAGCTGAAAATGTACAACGTTTCTTCTCTACTACTGAGGTATCTCGTCAGTTCTTAGATGATAAAATCACTGTTCTTTACCGTTTAGGGGTAGATAGATACAACCAGAACAACGTTCGCCACACCAACAAAGGTGGTGCATCTACACCTGATGGTCAATTGCAAACGCAAAACTTTACCAATCGGATTACAGATCAGTTGATGAATGTCCTTTACAACTTCCAGTTGACAGATGATCTATCTATTGATGGGGTAGTTGGTGGTAACATCAGAAGAGAAACTTTCAGAGGGGTATTTACCAACAGTACACAGCAATTTGTTTACAACTTGTTGACACACCAGAACTTTATTGAGCACAATAACTCTGGATTTATAAGAGAAGAAAATACATTGGGTGTTTTTGCTACAACTACATTGGCATATAAAAGCTTCTTGTACTTGAACTTGCAGGCACGGAATGACTGGACTTCTACTTTAGAGGATGCCAACAACTCTGTATTCTATCCTTCTGCATCTTTATCTTTTGTACCAACGGATGCTTTCGCTGCTTTGCAAAACAACAGCGTATTGAACTACTTGAAACTTCGTGTTGGGTATGGTACTTCTGCTGGATATCCTAATCCTTATAATACAAGGAACATCTTGAATGCAGCTACCAATCAGTTTGTTACAAATGGTGGTTCTATTTTGAATACCAACTCTGTATCGAATACTTTGGGTAACTCTAACTTACGTCGCGAGTTATTTGAAGAGTTAGAATTTGGTGTTGAAGCTCGTTTCTTGAAGAATCGTCTTGGATTGGATTTATCTTTATTCCAAAAAACGTCTAATGACTTAATCGTAGGATTACCATTAGATCCAGCTACTGGATTTACCAATACTACCGTGAATGCGGCTGAAGTACAAAATGAAGGTATTGAGTTAGGAATTGATATCACTCCAGTTATTGCTGGTGATTTCAGATGGGATGTTACTTTGAACTATACTAAGGTTATCTCTACTGTAAATGAGATTGCAGATGGTGTAGACCAGGTTTATATTGCTGGTTATTCTACACTAGGTAACTATGCAATTCCAGGAGAGCCTTTCGGTTTGATGCAAGGTTTCTCTAAACTTAAAGATGATCAAGGTAGATTCGTGGTTACTACTGATGGTAATTACCAATCTTCTGGTGTTGTAGAAGCGTTAGGTGATCCTAACCCAGACTTCCAGGCGAACTGGATCAACAACTTCTCTTGGAAAGGATTAAGCGTTGGTTTCCAATGGCAATACATCCAAGGTGGTGATATCTTCTCTGCAACTATCCAGGCATTAATGGCTCGTGGTAATACTACAGATACTGATGTAGACAGATCTCTTCCTTTGGTTATGCCAAATGCAGTAAAATCTGACGGTACGCCTAACGATATCCAGACTTATATTGGTGATTCTTTCTTTAGAGCTTATTTCTTCGGTGATGAGGGTGGTTTCTTTGATGGTACTGTTCTTCGCTTAAGACAAGTGTCTATGGGGTATGCGTTACCTAAAGCATTCTTAGACAAGACTCCATTTGGACGTTTAGGAATTACACTTTCTGGTGAAAACTTATGGTACAACGCACCTAACGTTCCTGTTGGAACTAATTTTGATCCTGAAGTCAACAGTATTGGTGTAGGTAATGGACGTGGATTTGATTTCCGTACGGCTCCTACTGCGCGTAAATACGGTGTGACCATTAATGCTACTTTCTAATCTAGAGGTAACCAAAGTTATTTCTTACTTAGTTAAAAATTAAAATATGAAATTTTTCAATAAAATATTTATCCTTGTGATGGTCCTGGGTTTAGGATTCACCAGCTGTGAGAACACAGAGTTAGATCTGCTGGATAACCCCAACTCCGTTACACCGGAAAATGCGAGTTTGAATGAATTGTACAACAACATTCAGCTCACCTTTAGAAACATTTACAATTCTCAGGGTAACCCTGGGGTTATTGCACGTATGTACGGTGGAACTTCCACTACCTACAATGCAATGACTACTCCAACTTCTTATAATGGACTTTGGAACAATGTTTATGCTGGCTTACTCCCAGATATTGAGGCATTGTTAGGTATTGCAGACGCTGGAGGTTTTGACATCCATGCTGGAAGTGCCAAA
>CAXIDD010000254.1:0-7362 GCA_964021975.1 uncultured Saprospirales bacterium
ATGGTATTACCAGTAGCAGCGATGTTTATTATTGGTATTTTTATCTGGATTCAACGTAGTCGTAATCCTAAATTAGTGGACATTAGCTAAACGCAGTCCTTTAATCAATTTGCTAAGTGATCACTTAACGATTGTTAGTTGTTAAATAATAAATAAAATGGGAGAGTTTGTAAATGTATTTTTGGGAGCGGCCTTTGTCGATAACCTGGTATTGGCCTACTTCCTTGGAATGTGCTCTTATCTTGCCGTTTCTAAGACTGTAAAAACAGCCTTTGGACTTGGTCTAGCCGTTATTTTTGTACTCGGTATTACCATGCCTATCAACTGGCTGATTAATACTTATTTATTAAGCCCAGATGGAATTTTTGGAGAAGATCTAACCTTTTTACGTTTTATCCTGTTTATCGCTGTAATTGCTTCGATGGTACAGTTGGTGGAAATGGTCGTTGAGAAATTTTCTCCTTCTTTATACAATGCATTAGGTATCTTTTTACCGCTGATTACTGTAAACTGTGCCATTTTAGGTGGCTCTTTATTTATGGTAGCTCGGGAATATGACTTCGTCAGTTCTGTTGCCTTTGGCTTAGGTGGTGGTTTCGGTTGGTTCCTAGCGATTATTGCGATTGCAGCCATTCGGGAGAAAATTCGCTACAGTGATGTACCTCCAGGATTGCGTGGTCTAGGGATGGCTTTCATCCTAACCGGCTTGATGGGGATCGCCTTTATGAGCTTGATGGGGATCGACCCAGCAGCTTTTGCGAAGTAATTGATTGACATTAGTGAAACTATATAACCCTTTTTAAGAGATGACAAGTTTATTATTAGCTATAAGTTTTAACACCATCATTTTTGGTGTCGTAGTATTTAGCGTAGTCATTATTTTGCTGTCTTTCATGTTGATTGCAGCAAGAAAACAGCTGGTACCTCAGGGTGACGTAAAAGTCGTGGTCAATGGAGACGAGGAGAATCCAATCCTTGTTCAGCCAGGATCTAATTTATTGTCTGCCCTTTCTGATAAAGGTATCTTCTTACCCTCTGCCTGTGGTGGCGGTGGTACTTGTGCAATGTGTGAGTGCCATGTCGATTCTGGTGGTGGTGATGTGCTACCTACTGAAATGAATCACTTGACCCGTAGAGAAGCAGCCGAAAACAAGCGTCTAGCTTGTCAGGTTAAAGTACGTCAGGATATGGTTATCCGTGTACCTGAAGAAGTCTTTGGTATTAAGAAGTGGGAGTGTGAAGTGGTTTCTAACTACAACGTTGCAACCTTTATCAAAGAATTTGTAGTACGTCTTCCAGAAGGAGAGATTTTAGACTTTGAATCTGGAGGTTATGTACAGATTGATGTACCTAAGGTCGAAGTAGATTTCAAGAACTTTGATATTACAGCTCACCCAAGTATGGGACAGAAACCAGATGCTTTCCAAGCAGATTGGGACCAGTTCAATATGTGGGATCTGAAAATGAATAATAAAGAAGAGCAGTTCCGTGCCTATTCTATGGCCAACCACCCTGCGGAAGGAAATATCGTCATGTTAAATATCCGGATTGCAACACCACCATTTGATCGTAAAGCGGGTGGCTGGATGCAAGTGAATCCAGGGGTATGTTCTTCTTATGTTTTTGATCAAAAACCAGGAGATAAAGTAACGATTTCTGGACCATACGGAGAGTTCTTTATCAAACCAACCGATAAAGAGATGATCTACATCGGTGGTGGTGCAGGTATGGCGCCTTTGCGCTCTCATATCTTCCACCTGTTCCATACGCAAAAAACAGATCGTAAAGTTTCTTACTGGTATGGTGGTCGTTCTCTGAAAGAGTTGTTCTATATCGACGATTTCCGGGATATCGAGAAGGATTTTCCAAACTTCTCTTTCCACATTGGATTATCAGATGCTTTACCAGAAGATAATTGGGAAGGACCAACAGGTTTCATTCACCAGGTTGTGTTCGAACATTACTTGAAAAACCACCCAGAGCCAGAAGAATGTGAATACTATCTTTGTGGACCTCCATTGATGCTTTCAGCGGTACAACAAATGCTGGATGATCTAGGAGTACCAGAAGAAAACATCGCTTTTGATGACTTTGGATCCTAAGATTTAGGACGGTTATTAAAAATAAATAATTTTCTAAGGGCAAAGCCGTATATTTGTGGCTTTGCCCTTTGTTTAGCTACTTAGATATCCGAAGTTTTTAAACTCCAGCTATCTAAGTAGCTAAATGTCGTTAAAAAATTTATATGAATACTTTCGAAGGAATTGGCTTAAAAGAAGGAATTGTAGCAGCGGTAAAGGATCTGGGATTCGTAGAGCCGACCCCAATCCAAGCACAAGCCATTCCACATTTAATTAACTCTAGTCAGGACTTAATAGCCTCGGCCCAAACTGGTACTGGAAAAACGGCAGCTTTTGGATTGCCTACCATTCACCATATTGAGATTGATAATCGAGTGACCCAAGCATTGGTATTGTGTCCAACTAGAGAATTGTGTCTGCAAATTACCAAAGACCTCAAAAGCTACGCTAAAAATGAGAAAGGTCTCGCGGTAGTAGCTGTATATGGTGGTAGTAGTATTGACACCCAAATTAAAGCACTCAAAAAAGGTGCTCAAATTGTAGTAGCCACACCTGGACGTGCAGTGGATTTACTTAATCGGAAAAGATTAAAATTGGATCAAGTTGAACGCCTAATTTTGGACGAAGCAGATGAGATGCTTTCCATGGGCTTTAAAGATGATCTGGATTTACTCTTTAATGCCACTTCACCATCCCGGCAAATCTTATTGTTCTCTGCAACCATGTCTCGTCGGATCAAACAAATTACAAAAGCATATATGAAAGATGCTTTTGAAATATCCGCCGCTAAGGTCAATATGGGAGCAGATACCGTAGAGCACCATTATTATATGGCACACTCCAAAAACCGGTACATGGTTTTGAAAAGAGTGATGGATTTGAACCCAGACGTCTATGGCATCGTTTTTTGCCGCACCAGAATGGAAACTAAAGACGTCGCCAAAAAATTGATGAAGGATGGCTACAATGCTGACGCCCTACATGGCGATCTTTCACAAGCTCAAAGAGACGAAGTAATGGCTCGCTTTCGGGCAAAACATCTACAAATGCTCATCGCTACCGATGTAGCTTCTCGTGGACTGGATGTTGATGACTTGACCCATGTAATCAATTATAATTTACCAGATGATATTGAAGCTTATGTGCACCGCAGTGGCCGTACTGGTCGTGCAGGTAAGCAAGGTATTTCAATTGCCTTAATTAATACTCGGGAAAGAAGAAAGATTAAGGATATTGAGCGGTCTTCTAAAATTAGTTTTGAGCACAAACAAATTCCTACAGGGAAAGAGATTTGTACCAGACAGTTGTACAATATGATGGATAAAATCCACCAGATTGAAGTGGATGAAGCCCAGATAGAACCTTTCCTACCAGCGATTTATGAGAAACTGGAATCAATCGATCGGGAAACTCTAATCAAAAAATTCGTATCGGTAGAATTTAATCGATTCTTGGATTATTATAAAAATGCCGAGGATCTAAATGTTTCTGATCGCAGAGATGGTCGTAATAAAGAACGCGGGGAACGTGGGGAGCGCGGGGCTAGAAATGACAAAGACAGTAATTTCGCTCGGATGTTTATCAACATCGGACTTAAAAATCATCTGACACCTCCGCGTTTGATTGGCGTTATCAACGAAGCTTTGGACTCCTCCACAGCGGCAATCGGTAAGATTGATCTAATGCGTAATTTTTCGTTTTTTGACATCGACGCTGATTTTACGGATGCTTTAATAAAAGGAGTTCAAGGAATGGAGTTTGATGGCATTCCCATCTCCATGGAAGTCTCCAAGAATAAACCAACCTCTAACTTCCGGTCTAGTGGCCCCAAAAAACACAAGAAGAAAGGATGGGGGAAAGGAAAAGGAAAAGCGAATGGAAAAACCAAAAAGCGACCTTGGACTGAGTAGATAAGGTTTTTTCAAATAGCTTCTAATTTACCAAACCAAAAGATTTGTATTAACGTCTAGCTTTTTAAACTAGGCCATTATGTCAATCAAGTCAAAATTTTTCTTTTTATTTCTGTTATCAGTTATTTTAATGAGTGGCTGTTCTAAAGATGAAGTTTCATGTTTAGAACAGCTACCCGATTCCCTTATTGACGGGGTTTGGGAATTCGAGTCTGGTGATCTTGACACCAAACCAGAAGAAGGGAGGATAATCCCTTTTTTAAATTTTTTTTCAGGGGGGACTTTCTCAGCTAACAATTCTATTAATGCTATAGCCGGAACCTATGAAACAAGCATCCCAGCAGGGATTAGTATTGATATTCTACGGTCTACTTATATTGCAGAGTCACCCTGGTCAAGTGCTTATTCCCTAATGCTGAAAGATGTAGATACTTATTGCGTAGAAGAAAATACCTTACGTTTAATAAATAGCATAAATAATCAGGAGTTAGTTTTTAAGCGAAAGGAAGACCAGACCTCCTGTATGCCTGTTCAGCAGGATATGAAACTTTTTCAGAATGCAGAAGGTGATTCATTTCAATGGAAGGCTTTTCGCTTAGATAGTACATGTTTGGAAGTAGAAATAAGTTACAGTGGAGGCTGTGGGGAATCTTCTATGCAATTAATTGTAAGCGAAGACTATGGGGAATCTGATCCACCCATAGTAAGTGCAAAATTAGTTTTTACAGATAATGACCCTTGTCGAGCTTTGGTAACCAAATCCTTTTACTTTGATTTCGAGACCATTCGAGAAGAAGGAATTGATCTATTGTGGATTAATTTTATTGACCTTAGCGAAGAGGTTTTGATCCGCTATTAACTCAGCTGAGCTAAAACATCCCAATTGCCTTTGACTTCATCGCCAATTTTAACTTGGACCTTGGCATCCAGAGGCAAAAACACATCCACCCGAGAGCCGAATTTAATAAAACCCATCTCGGATCCTTGGGTTACTTGCGTATCAACTTGGTTGTAATTCAAAATCCGCCTAGCAACTGCTCCGGCAATTTGACGAATTAAAATGGAGCTTGTCTTAGTTTTGATGACTGTAGTAGTCCGTTCATTTTCAGTAGAAGATTTAGGATGCCAAGCCACTAAGTATTTACCGGGATGGTACTTATAATAAGCTACTGTTCCGGCTACTGGGTTGCGGTTGACATGGACATTTAATGGAGACATGAAAATAGAAATTTGTATTCTCGGCTGTTGAAAATATTCTGTTTCAACCGTCTCTTCTATTACTACAACCTTACCATCCGCAGGTACATAAACGAGTTTTTCATCTTCCTTTGGGATAGCTCTAATTGGATTTCTAAAAAATCGGACAATTAAAGTGAAAAAAATAATGGCCGCCGTTAATAAAAAGAAGAACAGCCAAATGGGTAGCCAAAGGTAGATCATTAACAGTAAGCCTGCTAGAATAAAAAATGCAATAGGAATGGTGAGATAACCTGATTTGTGGATACGCATAACTCAGACTTTAAATACTATTCATAAAGATAAGGAAAGCTGCAACGAAAGGCACACAGAAAATAAAAGCGTCAAAACGGTCTAGGAAACCACCGTGACCAGGTAATAAACCACCACTATCTTTAATAAATTTACTGCGTTTAATCATAGACTCTACTAGATCACCAATTCCTCCAAAAATGGTAATCACAATTGCAGCGCCCATCCAAATCCCAAAGGATAATTGAGGAAAGACCAAACTAACCGGATAAGCAATAATTAAGGTAATCAGACCTCCACCAATAGTACCTTCCCAAGTTTTTTTAGGAGAAATCCTAGGGAAAAGATAGTTTTTCCCCAGACTTGAACCCACAAAATAGGCTGCCGCATCATTGGTCCAAACCAAAAGAATAATGCCCATGACAATGTGCATTTGATAAATACCACTTTCAAAAACAATCAGATTAAGAATGGCAAAAGCACTACTGATGTAGACAATGCCCAGAGTCGTCAGACCTAAATAACTCAGGGGACTACTCGAAGTTTTGAATAACTCTAGCACAAAGTTTAAGTAGAAACCTACAACATAAAGGATGACCAACTTGAGAAGGAGTCCATTATCAAAATTAATTAATTCTAATTCTACCAAGCCTGTAATAATGAAAGGGTACATGCCAAGTGCTAGGGTCAATAACTTTTTTAAGCGATTTTTATCCCCTTTTGCAGGCAGTACCATATCATAAAACTCCCATAAGCACAAGAAATTAATCATTCCAAAAACCAATAAGTAGGTATAGGCACCACCAAACATCCCGGTCAGCATGACGGCTACAAATATTCCGGCGGTAATTATTCTAATCTTCATTTGCTGCTGTATGATACCTATTTGTACAATTTTTAAGGGGACAAAAATATAAACATATTTTTTCGTCCGTCTTTAAACGTTTGCTTGTTTCGCTGAATTAAGATTTTTTAGATAAAAAGCTATTCCCAGCATAAGGGCTAAGGATACTAATGCTAAAAACCAATTTGGGTTCATGGTTTCAGTGATTTCTAATTGTTCCATTTTTTCAGCGGCAAGATACTGACCAAGCACTTGCATCCCATTAAATATTAAATGCGCAATGATTGGTATCCATAAGTTTTTGGTCCAATAGAAAAGGTATCCAAGTGCAGCACCTAAAAACATTCTAGGTAAAAAGCCTTCGAATTGTAAATGAATCGCACTGAAAATTAGCGCCGTAATCCAAATGGCAAGGTGACCATTTTTTAGAAAACGCTGGATGCGCTGCTGGAGTAAGCCACGGAAAATCAATTCTTCCCCTACAGCTGGTAAAACCCCTACCACCAATAAATTAAACATCAATTCGATTGGGCTGTTCATGGTGAGCATCGCTTGAAGCATTTGCTCCGCAGAAGCCTCCATTCCGGTCAAGACTTCTGGTAAGGGCAATTGTTTATTCAGCCAATACAATAATTGAATGAACGGATAACTGCTGATCATAAAAACAGCACCCAACAAAATATTTTGATTTTTGATCTTGGGGCGAAAACCCAGTTTTGTTACATATGTTTTACCGTAGAAATAAGCGGCAAAAACCAGTGCAGGAACAGTGAAAGTGAATAGATGACTAAGGCCATTGGCCGCACGAATATAGTTTCGTACGCCTAGAGGCGTATCTTCTCCCATCGCTCCCATAATTTCACCCAATTGAATACCCGTTGCAGCACCTAAACCAGCTGCTGCTAAGGATCCAATCATGGCTCCAATTAGGACTGCTAATAACAGAAAAATGTAAAATAGAAAATCTCCTTGGTCATTCTCCTGGTTAGGCTCTATATTTTCCATAATATTGCATTGTTTAAAGATGCACCAATACTAA
>CAXIDD010000255.1:0-7362 GCA_964021975.1 uncultured Saprospirales bacterium
TACGATGCAAGTAGAGCTAGAATTATTAGCCGGACAAAGTGAAGTAGAAGAATCAACAGGTGCGAGTGACCAAGGAGTAACAGATGGGAACCCACAAGGGGATTTGCAAGAAAATGCCTGGGTGGGTTTTCAAGTAGGACTACAAGGAGAATTTCAGGATTATCGGGACGACGCTATTCATGGTCGCGGCCTTTCACTTGGTATTACCAGACAAGGACGATTATTTATTGGTCTTCTGGATACCAGCCAAACCATTTCCATCCCAAATTGGAAAACAGGGACGCTCTCAATGAATGCAGCACCATTAAATGAAGGTGTTTTTAATGTAGTACTAAGTTTTCAAGAAGCTGGAGAAGAGAAAGTTAAATTAGAAAAAGAAGTACACGCTTCCTGGTTAGTTGGAGCAGTCGCTTTGACCTGTTCCCAAAGCTTTCCAAAATCTATTGATCATACCCAGGAAAGGCCGACTTTCCAGGATACGCCCAATCTAGGTAAAAGAGCTGGAGGAACTACTTTAGCCACGTTTTCAAATTGGAAAATTAGTGGACCCAAAGTAGAAGTGAACCTAGAAAGAGCTTATGGCCCAATTCTTTGGACTCAGTATACTTTGTCGGAAAATATTTTAAAAATGAGTGCTCAAATGATGCCTTTAGGTAACGACCTAAGGTCGGTAGAATTATGGGTAGACAATCAACTAAAGGCCACAGCAATAGCCGAGGCTCCGGGTAATAATGCCTTATTCAGGATTGAAAATTGGGAAAGTAGCAATGATCAAGAATTCGTAGTTAGGTACTTAGACAGCAGTGGACAAAAGCACGAATATTCCGGGACTATCGTAGCCAATAAGAAAGTAAATCAATTAAAAATTGCTTCGCTTTCCTGTGTAGATGATGTTGGTTTTCCACACCAAGATTTAGTGGACAATGTAGCCAGTCAACAACCAGATCTCTTGGTTTTTCATGGCGATCAATTATACGAAAGGGTAGGAGGTTATGGTGTCGAACGAAAGAGTAAATTGGATTACCTGCGTAAATGGTATGTTTTTGGCTGGTCCTTCCGAGATTTATATAAAAATCGCCCGGTGGTTATCATCCCGGATGATCATGATGTGTTCCATGGTAATTTATGGGGGGAAGGAGGCAAGTTGGCTAATATCGATCTAGGGTATGGATATGCCAGTCAGGATGATGGAGGCTATAAAGAACGACCGGACTTTGTTAATATGGTACATCGGACTCAAACCGGACATTTACCGGACCCCGCAGATCCTACACCGGTTTTAAATGACATTAGTGTCTATTATACCAACATGAATTACCGAGGTGTTTCCTTTGCAATCCTGGGAGATCGACAATGGAAGTCGGCACCGAAACAATTTTTCCCCAATGCGGAAATTGAAAACGGCTGGCCCCAAAACCGCTCCTGGAACCCTAAAACAGATGCTTTTCACCCTGATGCAGAATTGCTTGGTGCCAGGCAAGAAGCATTTCTAGAATCTTGGGTGGAAGATTGGACGGAGGAGACCTATATGAAGGCAGTAATTTCTCAATCTCCTTTTTGTAATGTCGCCACTTTGCCCGCAGATATTTACCATGATAAGTATGTTCCAGGTTTGCCCAAATACAAAAAAGACGAGTATCCAGAAGATGATCGGCCGGTAGCAGACTTTGATTCCAACGGCTGGCCTCAAAATAAGCGGAATAAAGCGCTAAAAACGATCCGAAAGGCATTTGCATTGCATTTTACGGGAGATCAGCATTTAGGATCAACGGGTAGATATGGTATAGAAGAGCATGATGACGCAGGCTACTGGATTTCTTCGCCAGCCGTATCCAATCTCTGGCCTCGACGTTGGTATCCAGCTGCTTTTGGTTTAGATGGAGAACCTAACAATGCACCGAGATACACTGGCAAATACGAAGATGGTTTTGGTAATAAAATTACCGTCCGGGCGATTGCCAATCCCTACGATATCGATCGCGAACCAGGACGTATTTTTGATAAAGCGCCCGGTTATTCTATCATTTCTATAAATATTCCGAAGCGAGAGCTGGAATTAGCAGCTTGGCCACGGAGGTCTGGCGCAAGTGGACAAGCCTATAAGGGCTGGCCAATAACTATCCAGCAAACTGAGAATTATGGTAAATCAAGAGCAGGTTTTTTACCTGAAATAGAGGTAGATGGTGAAACTTTGGTGAAAGTTTATAACGAAAAAAATAATGAGCTTTTGTACATTCTAAAACCAAAATCTAGCGTCTTTAAGCCTTTTGTTTTTGATGACTCAAGTACCTATCGAATTGAGCAAGAGGGATTAAATTCAAAGGTCACAAAAATGGAAGGATTAACTATTGATTAGAAACTACAGTTATGCGTAAAAAGAGTTCTCAATTTATATCTAATGCCATTGTAATGGTAATCCTATTTCTGCTACTAAGGAATATTGATTACAACTATTTAGAATGGAAAGATTACGCTACCATTATTGGCAGTTTGCTGGTTTTTGTAATTTTAATTATTACCACCTTTCGCAAAAAATAACTTCTTATAAAGGATCTCCAATTAATTAAGAAGACTCCGCAGTCTTCTTTTTAGGTATGGAAATAGCACGTACTTTATTTCTTATTTGATTAAGGACTTTAGGAATGATCAACGAGAGTAGTAAACAAGCCCCGATCAACAAGGTGTGGGATGCACTAGTGAAGAACCCTGGAAAAACAGAAATACTTAAAATTACCACGATCGAAAACGGTAGAGACAAGGCCAAAAAGTTGAGTGCTAAATCAACATTAAAGGTTTTATGTTTACGATCTGCTTCATTATCAGAGATGACCGACATGTGCGCGAAAGGCCAAAAACTAGCAGCACTTTGTGGGAAAGCAACCAAAACTAAAGCAAGGGCTGCTGAAATCCCAGCTGGGAAAAATAAAAGAAATAAACCACTCAATAAAAAACCTAAAGCCGAGCGGAAAACCAATAAAATTCCGATTGTTTTAAATTGCTTTAAGTCAATCTTTACCGCCATCCCAATAAACATCAAGACCATTGGGGTCATTAATAGACTCATCCTCTGAATGGGATCTTGTAAGAAAGTTGGGAGTGAATGGATGTTCCAACCTATATTCAGCATGATGAGTGCAACGATAATGGCTAAATTAACCGGCTCTTTGACTAGAGACAGCACCAAACCTTTTAGACGAGACGACTTAGATTGTGCCTCTGATTGTTGTTGCTGGAAATGCCATTTCATAGCAATTAAATACAATATCACCAGCACAAATACTTTGTTGCCAACATCTGCTAAAGCAGCAAACGCTAAAGATTCTTCCGTACCATATTCCATCAAAAATGGGAAACAAGATAAGCCAGGAGCTAAAGATGCAAAAAGCATGTTTACCGTCCGCCCGTCTTTACTGTTGGCATTCAATCCAAACCAAGGCATTCCCCATTTGATCAAGAAAAAAAGTGCTCCATTAATCAAGAGCGCGAATAATGGTAAATAAAATAGCGAAGGGTTAAATTCTACCTTTAATAAGGCCACAAATATAGTGGCCGGCAAAGCAATAGCTAGAATCAATGTTTTGATTCCTTTCATTTGCTCCTTACTTTTAATCTTGGATTTTAATAAAAAACCAATAACAATCAAAAGTAGGAGCGAAAGGGTCTTCTGTAAAGCGGGATTCATCTAAACGGGGCGTTTAATTTAAGATTTCTAAATGACTTTTTAGCCAACAACCTTTTTTAGTCCATCTACAAAGAGGGACATCTCATCCATCGTACCCATACTAACTCTACAATACGGTTTACCATGAATCTCAAAGAATCGCACACCAACTCCCTGATCAAACATTTTCTGTAAGAACAATTCTCCATCAACAGGCCCTGTAAGTGGGAAGAGCATGAAGCTGGTATAAGAAGGAATAGGATCGTAACCTAATGTCTGTAATTGCTCCATGGTATACTCCCGAGCTTCGGCAGTCCACTTCCGGCAATTATCGATAAAAGCTTGATCTTTCAAACTAGCCATCGCACCTTTTAAGGTCGTAACATTTAAGCCCATGGTGGTACGGACCATACCACTGATTTTCTCCAATGTTTCAGCTTGTGCAATACCATAACCTAGACGCAAGCCAGCCATCCCGTGAATCTTCGAGAAAGTACGTGCAACAATGACGTTTTTACCTTCCTGGACTAATTTTACCATCGAATGTTGTTGGCTTGGTGGTAAGAACTCTAAGTATGCTTCATCAACAAAAACAGGTATTTTTTCTGAAACTTCTGAGCAAAATTCATATAACTTTTTAGCATCTGTCAAAGAACCGGTGGGGTTATTTGGATTACAGATATACACAAGTTTAGTATTGGCATCAATAGCCTTTTTCATGCCTGCTAAATCGTGGGCCCAATCTTTGGTGCAAGGAACACTTTTCCAGTCGGCATCGAAGGCCTGAGCCGTTTTGATTAAAGACATATAAGCAGGATCCGCAGAAACAACATTGCCACCTCCTTTAAAAAGTACGATCGCTGTTTTTTCTAAAATATCCGTAGATCCAGGTCCCAAAATAATCTGGCTTTTATCTACACCTTCTTTTTCAGCCAGCATTTCAGTTAAAATTGCGGCATCACCATGCCCATAGCGGTTCCCCATACCAACGGATTCCATGATCGCTAATTTTGCCATCGGTGATGGGCCAAAGGGATTTTCATTGGCCAATAAACGGGCATTTAAGCCAGTCATTTTAGGCGTGAATGCCAGACTTTTTTCCCAAGTCCGAACGCCTGCATACCAATCAGCTCCTTTAGCAGTTTGGCTATTATTGGCAAATAAACTGGGGGCACTTGCCATTCCAGCAGTTACTAAGCCGGCTGATCTGATCCATTTTCTTCTATTCATCTTTTGAAGTGATATTTTGATATTGAAAACTTATTTAAGAACCAAATTAAGGACTTGTGACTAGTTGATAGAGACATAATTGTTTTCTTATGTTATGTCTAATTCGTATTTTTTGACTTTCAATTCGTTGGTTTATAGATTTTTATATTGATAATGCTTGTTATGCCCAAATCTGTTAGGTATAATTTTTTTGTATAAAAACACACTTGACTTTGTAATTGTAAGAGCATTGTTTAATTTGGAAAAAAATCGGATACAATGAAAAAAACTTTATTAGCTAGTGCTAGCGTTATTCTGGCCTGCTGTTTCTATTTAATTTCCTATAGTCCTGTCCAAGCTCAAAAAGCAACACCGATTGACAGTAGTATTATCAAAGGTTTGAAATACCGCAATGTCGGTCCTTTTCGAGGTGGTCGGTCTACCGCAGCAACTGGTTTTATAAATCAGCCTTACAACTTTTTAATGGGAACCTCCGGTGGTGGAGTTTGGCATAGTTCTGATGCTGGTAATTCCTGGAAAAATATTTCCGACGGCCAGTTTGGTGGCTCCATTGGTGCCGTTACAGTAGCAGAATCGGATCCCAATGTAATCTACGTGGGTACAGGTTCAGCTGATCCTCGTGGGAATACTTCTGCTGGTCGAGGGGTTTATAAATCTGTTGATGGTGGTAAAACCTGGAGCTTTTCTGGCCTTCCAGAAGCAGGACAAATTGGTAAAATTCGGGTACACCCTAAAGATGCCAATTTAGTTTATGTTGCAGCGCTTGGACATATTTTTGGTCCTAACAAAGAGCGTGGTATATACCGATCTAAAGATGGAGGTGCCAACTGGGAACCCATTCTACAATTATCAGATACCACTGGTGCTATTAATATTGTGCTTAATCCTCAAAATCCAAGAGAGCTTTATGCGGCGATGTGGCGTGCTGAACGAAAGCCTTATTCCATGCTTTCTGGATCAGAAGATGGTGGCGTATTTAAGTCTATGGACGGTGGCGACACCTGGAAAAAATTAGGTGGAGGCCTGCCGGAAGGAATGGTAGGAAAAATAGGTATTACCGTATCTCCAGCTAATCCAGACCGTGTTTGGGCGCTCTTAGAAGCAGAGCCTGAAGGTGGTGTTTATCGCTCTGATAATGCAGGTAAAACCTGGAAAAGAATCAACAGCGATAACAAACTTCGCCAACGTGCCTGGTATTATACACATGTAGTAGCAGATCCTCAGGATGAGAACACCGTTTATGCACTAAATACAAGCTTATACCGATCAGTAGATGCAGGTAAGACCTACACGCCGATTTCGGTTCCTCATGGTGATGTACACGATCTTTGGATCAACCCAAAGGACCCTAAGATCATGATCGTTGCCAACGATGGTGGGGCTCAGGTAACTTTAAATGGAGGAAAATCTTGGTCTACTTATTACAATCAGCCAACAGCTGAATTATACGTAGACGTGGTAAATAATGCATTCCCATACCGCCTGTATGGGGCACAACAGGATAATACCACTATTACAGTACCTTCTTGGACTTCTAGTAATACCCTATATGCCAAGCAGCATTGGTATTCTATTGGTGGTTGTGAAACCGGCCCAATTGCTTTACATCCAGACCATCCTGAGACAGTGTACGCAGGTTGTTATGGTGGTGTAATGGATAAGTATGATCTGACTAAAGACCAGGTAACCAATATTATGTCTTATCCTCAATTACAATTGGGTGAAGCTGCTAAGAATTTGAAATATCGCTTTCAATGGGTGTCACCAATGGCAGTTTCTCCACAAAATAAAGATGTCATCTATCACGGTTCTCAATATGTGCACCGTTCGAAAGATGCTGGAGCTACTTTCGAAGTTATTAGCCCAGATTTGACAACCAATACACCTGAACACCAAGATTATTCTGGTGGTCCAATTAACCATGATATTACAGGTGTGGAAATTTATAACGTCGTATTTGAAATTGTTCCAGATCCTAATGATCCGAAAACTATTTGGGCAGGAACTGATGACGGAAGAGTCCATATTACAAAAGATGATGGTAACAAATGGACAGAAATCACGCCTAAAGGAATGCCTAAATACGGTACAGTAAATAAGATTGATGTATCCAAGTCTTCTCCTGGGCGTGCACTAATGGCGGTTCAAAAATATCGGTTTGATGACTTCAAACCCTATATCTATTTAACTAATAATTACGGTAAATCCTGGACTTTGCTAACGGATGGTACCAACGGTATCCCGGATGATTATCCTGTCAGGGTGGTACGTGAAGATCCAGATCGTAAAGGATTATTATACGCAGGTACAGAGTTTGGTATTTTTGCTTCCTTTGATGAAGGCAAGCAATGGCACTCTTTACAAAGTAATATGCCTATAACTCCAATTACAGATTTGCGTGTACACCAAAAAGATTTAGTCATGAGTACACAAGGGCGCTCTTTCTGGATCATGGATGATATTTCACCATT
>CAXIDD010000256.1:0-7304 GCA_964021975.1 uncultured Saprospirales bacterium
TATTATGGGTAATTTGTCCTAAAAGTAAATCCATACTTTTTTGCAAATTAAGGATAAGCTGGTTTTGATCCTCAATTTTTCTACGAAACCCACTCATTTGATCGAAGTTAGACCTTGCTTTCTTGTTAACGGAGGGCAAGAAAGGGCTAATTTTGGCACGAACGTACCAGATTTCGCGGATATCACCTACTCCAACCCGCTTGGGGTCGTAAAAATTATTATCAGAAAGGAGATTGAGATACTTATCTGCTTTTAAATGATTCACAACACGTCCAACCAGAATATCAGCACGAGTTACAATCACATAGACATAATTATCTTTGATTGCGGTTTCCCAAAGTGTTGGTTCTAGGAAACTACAAACCACTTTGTCCCCTTCAAAAAGTGCGGGCTCCATATTGTCACCAGACACATCAAAAGAACGGTGCGTACCTACTTTATATTTGTAATCAGGTAAAGTATAAGTAGGGAGGTTTTCTACAAAGGAGGGGTCATCAGAATCAGTAGCATATCCAGACTGAGCGGGTATTGGCACGTGTAAGATACGTTCGTCTTCCTGAACATTGGTCACAATGGTTAAGACTCTAAAATCCTTATGATCCTCTTCCATCATAAACATGGGGCCTTCACCTGTAAAAATATAAACTGGATTAATCTTATATTTTTCTACCGCTTTACGCAGTAGCTCAATAGTGACATCTCGTCGTCCTTTAAGGATTTCGCTTAAACTTTGTGGAAGATAATCTAAGGTCAATGCAAATTGGCGACTAGATCGCACACGGCTTTCGTCCCGCAGCTTGTCGTGACATTTTATAAAGCGTTGTGTAACAATGTTATTCATGCACCTTTGATCTAATATTTACCCTTTAGACAAAATTAGAAAAATTGTGGAAAAGCGGGTGCTTGCTCCCTGTTTTTTATTCAAAAAAGTGATAAAAATTAAATTAATAAGCTATTTGCAGGTACTCTCCTACCTATTTTTAAGCAAATGATGGTAATTTCGTCTGTTTTATTCCTTTAAATTAAAAGAAGTTGACATATGATTTCATTAGGTAGGAACGTTAAAAAGTCAATTGTTAAAATACTATTTATGAAGTCCTATTTGCTTTTCGTTGTTCTTTTTTTTAGTTGCGCTCTTTTACGAAGTCAAAATTTAATAAAAAATGCGGAGCAGGCCTTAGCAGAGCAAGCCTATCAAGAGGTCATCACGCCGATAGATTTAGTCGTTCAAAATCGAAAAGAATACTCAGATAAGGATTTGGCTAAGGCGCATTATTTAAGAGGATTTGCCTATTTTCAAATCACCACACAAGCTGATTTATTAAAACAGCAACCCACTGCTTTCTCTAAATGTTATCACGATTTAAAAATGGTCAGTCAATTTGATCATAAAGGTATTTGGACGGATCAAGTTAAACAGCATCTAAACGACTTACGACCTGTGGTAACCAATAACTCCATAAAATTGATCCAAAGCCTTTATACCCAAAACCTAGCGCCTCAACAAAAAACAGAGACGGCTTCCCTGGCTCAGGGCTTCCTTGAAATTTTAATCGACATGGAACCAGACAATTATGTCAATTATGACCTGAGAGGACAAGTTAAACTTGCTGTAATGGACAGCTTAACTGCTATGATGGATTTTCAAAACAGCATTAAATTATATAAAAACAAGCCGCCGCTGGTTGCTGACTTTTTTATCGCCTACACCTATTATCGGACGGCTTTGATTCAGCGAGAAGCTTTAGCTGCGGAGTCTCAAGCACGCTCTACTTTACAAGCGGGCCTCCGCTTTCTTGAGTCTGAGCGTAGAAGGATGGAGCCCCTTTCCATCCAGCAACAACAGCAATATCAAAAGGCCTTGATCGACTTACAAAACTTTGAATTAGATCTATATTACCAAGATCCAGGACTTACTAAGCAGGCCCTACAGAAATTTGAAACTGCCTTGATTAATGATCCTAATAATTATACTAATCGATGCGCCTACGCTAGTCTTTTAGAAGCTAATTATCCTGAAAAAGCAGTAGCTCAGTACCTAGAAGCAATTAATGTGGGCGTGCTCTATCTAAATCAAAGCATCCGATTTATAAAACAATCTACGCCTCAAGTCGATTTAATAAATAGGGAAATCGAAGCCAACCAAATTGCTAAAAAAGCCCTACCTTACCTAGAAGAAGCTTATAAAATTGACCCCAAGGATAAAAGTTTACTTCAAACAATTATTGATATTTCCATGAAAGTCAATGACCTCGTGAAATACCAATATTATAAAAACATCCGAAGTCAAGACAAAATGAGATAATTCTGATTAAATATTACTAACTAACTTTACAAATATGAAAAAATCTCCACTATTATTATTCGTATTTCTTTTTCTTGGTGCAGGCCTTTTTGCTCAGGAAGCCGTTGATGAACAAATGGTTGACCTCTTTAAAAAACATGGGGTTGAAGAAGGCAAAGTAATGGATATTGCCGCTTGGATAGTTGATGTTCACGGCCCACGATTGACCGGTTCTCCTGGTCTTGATAAAGCCACTGACTGGGCCGTTGAAACCCTCAAAGAATGGGGCATGGACAATGTACACCTGGAGGAATGGGGACCATTTGGTCGTGGATGGGAATTAGAGCATTTTGAAATGCATGCTTCCAGTCCTTCTTATTGGCCTATACTGGCTTATCCTAAAGCTTGGTCTCCCTCCACCAATGGAGAGGTAGAAGGTGAATTAATTTACCTCCAAGCAGAAGAAGAGGCAGATCTTGCCAAATACAAAGGCAAACTAAAAGGTAAAATTGTACTTTTTGATACCATCCGTACGGTTAATGAAGGATATACTGCTACTGCCAAACGCAATAGTGATGAAGAGCTTCTACGTCGTGCTAATGCAGGAATGCCAACACCTAGATCAAGAGGAAACCGAAGAGGTTTAGGTGGTTTTTCCTTTAATCAACAACTCCGCCAATTCTTATTAGATGAAGGCCCAATAGCAATCCTGGACCGCTCTTATAAAGGAGATTTAGGGACTGTTTTTGTTTCTAGAGCGACTACTGCTTCGGGACGTGCCTGGGACAAAGACAATAAAATCATCCCACAAGCGACCCTTTCCGTAGAACATTATAACCGTCTGTTCCGACTTACCCAAAGAGGGATTCCTGTCAAAGTAAAGCTTAACTTGAAAGCAAAGTATACCAATCCTGATGGTATGGAGCACAACATTATTGCCGAAATTCCAGGTACAGACTTGAAAGACGAGGTAGTCATCTTTGGTGCCCACTTTGACTCTTGGCACGCTGCTACCGGAGCTACCGATAATGGTGCGGGCTCCTCTGTGATGATGGAAGCAGCAAGAATCTTATTGAAATCTATCGAGGAAAGTGGCGTTAAGCCTCGTCGGACCTTACGTTTAGCATTATGGACCGGTGAAGAGCAAGGATTGTATGGTTCCAGAGCTTATGTTGCAGATCATTATGCAATAGCTGCTCCCGGAACAACTGTCCCGCAAGCCTTGAAGCCAGCTCAAGAAAAAGTAGCCGGTTATTTCAATTTAGATAATGGTACGGGTAAAATTCGTGGTGTTTATCTGCAAGGCAATGATGCCGTAATGCCGATCTTTAGGTCTTGGTTAGAACCGTTCCATGAAATGGATGCAGCGACTTTGACCTTAGGAAATACGGGTGGTACGGATCACTTGGCGTTTGATGCTGTTGGTATCCCAGGATTCCAGTTTATTCAAGATCCAATTGCTTATTCTACTCGGACGCATCACTCTAATATGGACAACTATGACCATTTAGAAGGAGATGATTTGGCACAAGCGGCAACTATTGTCGCCAATTTTGTGTGGCATACAGCTATGCGCGATGAAAAATTGCCAAGAAAGAAAATAGGTTTAAAAGTTGAAAAATCTACGGATACTGGCCGTAAATAAATTAAAAGCTCCGAATGTCCAGGTGAGTCCTGGACATTCGGAGTTCTAAAATCACCTTAGTGACATGAAAAATAGCATCCTTGCGGCCGCATTACTTTTGATGATGGCCACTACACTCCAAGCACAGGATTTAAGGGTAATGTCCTACAACATACGCTATAATAATCCAGGTGATGGCCCCAACGCATGGCCAGAACGCAAAGCCTATTTATTAAATCAGATCTTATTTTCAGAAGCTGATTTTGTAGGCATCCAGGAAGGTTTACTCGATCAGGTCGAATACCTGGATGAGGCTATGCCAGATTTCAATTACGTTGGTGTAGGTAGAGATGATGGTAAAACAGCTGGAGAGTTCTCGGCTCTATTTTATAAGAAGCAATACAAATTATTAGAAAGTGGCACTTTTTGGCTCTCTCCAACCCCAGAAAAGCCATCAAAAGGTTGGGATGCAGCCTTAAATAGGGTTTGTACTTACGCTCGTTTTAAAGGCAAAAAAGGGAAAAAATTCTGGGTCTTTAATACCCATTTTGATCATCGAGGTCAAGTAGCCAGGGTTGAATCTGTAAAAGTCATCCTTGCACAAATAGCTAAACTTAACCCAAAAAATGAGCCCGTTATATTAATGGGCGATTTCAATTTACCTCCAGAATCAGAAGCCATTCAACAAGTTATTGGTACGCTCAATGATACATTCACTGCTTCTGAGCTTCCACCGTTTGGCCCTAAAGGTACTTTTAATGCTTTTTCCTGGACACAAGAAATCAATCGACGAATTGATTACATTTTTGTAAGTACCGGTATACGAGTCAAACATATGGCTATCCTGACAGATTCTAAGGATCAACGCTACCCTTCTGATCATTTCCCCGTCTTAGCTAAATTACGTTTATAATGTATCGTTTGATTGTTTTCTTGGTGATTTTCTTGTCCAAGAGTATAGTAAATGGACAATCTATCCGACAATTAGATAGCAATCGATATTGGGTTGGTGTTCCCCAAATGGAATTATATTTAACCCAAGCCAGATCTGTTAATAGCGGAAAGCAGCTACAATCTCGTTGGTGTTGGGCTGCATGTATTCAAATGATTCTTAATTACCATGGGCTAGCTGTACATCAAGAAGATTTGGTGCGGCAATTATATGGTACTAGATGGATTAATAAAGGAGCCGACGAAGATCAAATGCTGATGGCTTTAAATAATTGGAATGGGGAGCAATTGGGGAAGCCAGTCAATATCTTAGCCAAAGGTGGGCTCCGTTCTCCAGAGGTACTCATTAAAGCCTTAGCTTATAAATGGCCTTTAATTGTAGGCCTGAGTAAAGCCGAAGAACATCATGCTGTCGTTTTAACCAGCATTGAATATTTGGTTGATCAAGGCAGGTTTATCCCTTTAAAAGTTAGCTTATTTGATCCTTGGCCAGATGCTCCAAGTAATCGAGATTTAACTTGGCCAGAGTTTAAGCAGCAGTGCTCTGCGGCTATTGAAATAAAGCTGGTACGTTAACCAAATTAATATCCATCTCCTCTAGCTTCTAAGAAGCTAATTAAATTTGGCTTTTGAAAATTGTTATTGATGATTTTTAGGCCAATTAAGGCGGTAAAAATGGCAATAACAAAATCATCCTGTTAAATTCAATAGCTTCTAAACGTCATATTTCGTATTTTTTACTCAAATTGTCGATTAATTAGGAAATCGAAAGCGCTTTTACATATATAGACTGTCTAAAAACAATCCAACGAATGAATGATCAAATCGAACAACAAGCAAAGAAAAGAGTAAAACGAAAAAAGGGATTCTACAATCACCTAGCCGCCTTTATTGGCGTCGGTTTTTTCTTTTTTGCCATGAATATCTTTACCCTATTCGAAGAGGGGCCTGAGATTTGGTTTTTCTTTCCCTTATTACCCTGGTCCGTTGGACTGATCATCCATTACCTTAATGTCTTCGGTTTCCCCGGGACGGGTGCATTAACACCAGAATGGGAAGAAAAAGAGATTCAGAAGGAAGTCAAAGCGCTCCGGCGTAAAAAGGGATATACACCAAATTCTAATTACGAGGAGGAAGGCTTAGAGCTCCGAGAAATGAAAAAGGAAAAGGCTAGTAATTGGGATAAAGAAGACCTAGTTTAAAGCTTTTCTAAATGTTTTAGTAAGCGAACCATGTCCTCTTGTTTTGACAAGTTGAGTTTATTTTCTTTAATAAAAGAATCGATTTCTTTTTTGTTACCAAAAGCTTGTGCCCAACTTTTCTTATTGCTTTTCAATAGTAAGAGTTTAGGTTCCTTTTTAAGTTTTACGTAATAACTATTTTGAGGCTTAAATCGCTTCAATACATCCGTACGGCCAACTGTATTCACTTGGTTTTCAACTAAATTAATCGAAAATTGATTGACCATTGTTAATTGATCGGATTGGTATAACAACTGGATGAATTTGCCTGCAAAATCTGCATGAACCCCTCGAATAAACGTAATCGTATCCTGAGTTTCTGGTTCTAATAAAACAATTGACTTATAGGGAGCTTCTTGTAAACTAATGAACCGATCACCTTCTAGCACTTCGAAGGATTCAGTATGGCCGTTGTAGTTCATCTTTACTTTATCGTATTCTACTCCATCTGCCCCAGTGATCCAACCAAAAGTGAAATCAGAAAAAAAATAAGGCGTCCCTCTGTACTCTTTATACAGGTCTGGGTTATACTTTTCAGCATTTCTAAAAGAGATGCTTTTTTGTGCGGGTACTAAGGAAGTGATGGAAATTGAGAATAGCAGAAATAGGATGCTTCTTTTCATAAGGGCGTTCAGTTTTTTAATTCAACGCATAATAGGCTAATGAAGTTGCTTAAATAACCAAAGCCCTCTTTAAATTAAAGCTAATAGCTTCAAAGATGATTTTCTAGCCTAAGCGTCCTTTAAAATCTTCGTACCCAAATGTTCGCAGCAAGCTTAAAGTATCCTGTTCAGAATCCATTAAATAAATAGCAGGATGCTTTACGCCATTAAACATGGTACTTTTAACCATTGTGTAATGAATCATATCCCAAAAAACCAGGCGATCGCCAATTTGCAATGGCTTTTCAAAACTATAAGCTTCCATAAAGTCACCAGCCAAACAACTCACACCACCAATTCGATAGCTTGGTTTATCAGGGACAGCATCTGTGGCTCCGAGAATGGTAGGACGATAGGGCATTTCTAGAGTATCCGGCATATGTGCCGTAAATGAGACATCAACGATGGCCGTTTTGATGCCGCCACTTTCTACAAGATCCAGGACGGTACTGACTAACTCTCCCGTCTCCCAAGCGATGGCACTTCCTGGTTCCATCCATACTTCAAGATGTGGATGCCGTTGTTTAAAGGCACTCAATACC
>CAXIDD010000257.1:0-7286 GCA_964021975.1 uncultured Saprospirales bacterium
CCTAAAGTAATTACTTCTTGCACACCTAGTGTCCAAAGCGTCTCGCCTGCAGCGCTTGGAGCTATATTATGGATTTGCACACCTACATTACCAGCAGGATGACGTCCATCAAACCAGTTTTTATTTACTCCGCTAGCGTGTGTAAAAGCAGTAGAAGGGGTAGTTTTCCCACGACCATCTAATCCTAGATTAACTGCACCATCCGTTAACAGACCTAAAACATCTAGTCCTTTTTGGAAGGCCAGTTCTTGTCCTTGGACGATTAGGTTTGAATCAGGTGCCAGTGGCGCCGTATCAAAAGTAGAGATAAAAATATCTCTTGGTGTAACAGTAGGATCCGGTAAAACATTATAGGGTCTTTGACGCAATAAAGGCCAAACTCCAGCTCCTAACATAAACTCAACCAAGTCTTCTCGGCTTGTTTTGCTAAGATCAGGTGTATCCATTTTTTTATAATCCACTTTTTTATCCGCTAAGATAATTACCTCTACGATGGATCTTTTTTCTCCACGTTTGATCTCAATGACTTCACCACTTACCGGTGCAACGTGAATAATCTCTGGCTTTTTCTTATCATAAAAAAGAGGGTCTCCTGCTTTCACATTTGCTCCAACGTCTACAAGCATCTTAGGTATGGGTGAAATACCGATAAAATCTGTTACAGATACACCGTAAGTCGAGACACCCTTGGCATCTTCTACCGTTGTTGCTGCTGCTCCATCTAATAGGATATCATGGCCTTGATTCAATACGACCAAATTCTCCTCCGCATTGATAAAGGAAGGCTTTTCCTTTGGAAATAAATCCCTAAATGAAGGAAATAAAGAAAATCCTGAGCTAGTTCCACTTACTCCCATACGCTTGGCCTCAATAGCTAACATATTGTCAGATACTTGAATAACAACCAAGAAAAAAAGAATAAGGACGAATGCTAATAAAAGATAAACAAACCAATTACTAGAGCTTTGGCTTCCAGATTGAGCCAGCAAAGGTTCTGCTGTCAATAAGAATGTTAGAAAAAATAGAATGATCCTGTTTCTCATTATTAAAGCTTGCGGTTTATGATATTGATCGATAGTGTCAACAACTTTTATTGAAATGCTGTCTTGTCATACGCTTAAAAAACGCAGCAAATATAAAAAGCTTTCCCTCTATTTACTCATCATAGGCAGTCTTTGTTCAAGTACTTACACTTATTTAGATAGAATCTAAATAAGTGTAAACGTATTATTTCCAATCCTTTAGAGCTAAATAAAATCTATGGAAGAATGTTGTAGAAGTAAACCAAAATTAATCCAGAGAAGAAATGGTTTAAAGGGAAATCCCCCAAATAATTGCAATTTAAGAATCTTGAAGTTCTAGGATTTTTTTTTAGCATCTATACAAGCCAATACTATTTTAATTGCATTTTTCTCCATTGAAAATACCCCAGAACAGCAATAATGGTATAGATGAACATCAAAAATGCATACAACTCGATGCCCCTACTAACATACAACCAAACCGAAATGGCGTCTATGACTATCCAATACAACCAATTCGACAGGACTTTACGGGTAACTAAATAGGTCGCCAAAAAACTAAAAATAGTGGTATGGGCATCAACTAGAGGCATTTGGGCATCCGTGTAATTACTGAGCAGTAAGTACAACAGATAGGATAAACCAAAACCTGCAAGAATTAAAAATAAGTGCTTTTGCCAGGGCCATTCTATAATTCCATGATGGTCGGAAACGCGCTTAGCATATTTCCAAGCATACCAACCGTAAATGGCTGCTATAAAATAATAGGCATATAAAATTGATTCTGCATACAGCTGAATTTCTACAAATAGATAGATACTCAGAAGAGCATTCAGACCACCCCAGAACCAACACCAGATATTTTCTTTGGTGACTAAAATGACATAAATCAACCCACAAATGACCGCTGCGACTTCCGCCCAATGCATGTTTTGTAAAGCTTCTTGCATTTTTTGATTTGTGGTTTAGTGTTTTTTTGATTTAATGGTTGATCTCTTATTTTTAAGACTAAACAGCCCTGAAGTTTTTTTTCAAAACCTCAGGAGTTAGATTCAAATAGCTGCTAAGGGTGACAAAAATGACTATTCATTTTTCGTCATTCCCTACTTCTCTATATCAAATCGATATTCAAAGCGCTCAATAATTGGATTGCCTTCTTTGTCTTTGTTTTCCAAAAACATATCCATGGTAATCACTTCGAGTTCTTCTTTTTCGGAGCTATCGAAAATGACATTAATCGTGATGGTTTCGCCTGGTTTGATGCGTTTTTTTTCTTCGGTAGCTTCTGTACAATCGCAAGCAGAAATAACGGCAATTTTCGCTTCTGCGGTGCCTTTATTCGTCACCTCATAAACATGCTCCCGTTTGTCGCCTTGCTTCACCATACCGAAGTCTACATAACGTTCTTTAAAAACCAAGATCGGTAGGCCCTCGATGTCATCCTGCCCATAGAGAGAAGAGCGTTTATCAATTTCAATTTTTGCAGCGGCATCATTGTTTTTGATTTCCGTTTTACGATCTGGTGGTGGAACCAATATAGTACGCTGACGGTACTCCTGTCTCGGAATAGAGATAAAAGTAGGTCCTTCTAATATTTTGAACTCTGTCCGACGGTTGATTTGGTGTGCAATTTCCATTTCTTCTTCACTAGCTAAAGAATCAATGTAGGGCTTATCCAAGACATCTCCCTCGGCCATAAACTCATGTCTATCTGCAATTCTTTTAGACAAAGTCTGCGGTAAACCTTTACCATAGCCCTTTGCCACAATCCGTCTACCGCTTACACTTCGTTGGGTCAACCAACGCTTTGCAGAATTGGCTCTCCGCTGAGACAAGTTATTATTCAATGCATTAGTCCCCCTATAATCAGTATGTGAACTTAGTTCGATAACCAAATCTGGATTATCGTTTAGCAAGTCGAGTAAGATTTGCAAGTCAGGTTCTGCTTCAGGTAGAATTTTATCATCATTAAAAGCATACAAGATATTTTCCAATACAAATGCTTTTTCAATGGTTACCGTGTCGTAGACGGTAATGGTATCTGTGACCACTACTTCTGTTGGTGGTGGAATTTTTTCTAAATAAAGTCTTCTAACAAACTCTTCCGTTTTTGCTAAATCTAAGGTAGAAACCTCAGCTGAGGCAGGATAATAGCCTTCACGGGTCGCTTGAATTTCATAAGACATCTCTAAATCTAAAGGAAAATCAAAACGATTGACCTCTGGCTGTACTTGGGAAGTACTGGTATTTAATACCACATTTTTCAAACTTACCGTACCACCTGGTAAAGGTTGCTTATCACCAGCAGCAAATAATCCTACCACCAGACTTGCTTCTATGCGCTCCAATTCAAAGCCATAAATATCATCACAGCAAGTCCGTGCCTCAACTGAACGTGCACCCGTGCCAATCCGGTTGGAGGTGAAAAAACCATTATATCCATCTTTATCTAAAGAAAAATACTGCTCGTCTTGTGCGGTATTGTAGCGTCCACCAATGTTACTTGGTTGACTCCAGCGCGTGCCATCCCAAACGGAAAAGAAAATATCTTGTCCACCGAAGCCAGGGTGTCCATCTGAACTGAAATACAGAATACCATCAATATAATGAGGTGTCATTTCATTCCCTGGAGAGTTGACCGTTGGCCCTAAGTTCACAGGGTCAGTATAGACGCCCTCTCCTTTATAGGTAGCGTAATAAATATCATCTCCACCGTAGCCACCTTCAATATTGGCAATAAAAAAGATAACTTCCCGTCCGAAAAGCTCCCCTACTGCTGGATGTCTGGCGACCCAGTCTCCATTGATACCCACACATTCGTTGGGAGCGCCCCATTCGGTGTCACTTCCTTCGGAGTAAAAAATCTTACTTTCTTTGACCACATTACCTTGCAATTTAGCTCTGGTAAAGTACATCCGACGACCATCTTTTGAAAAGGAAGGGTTGCTGGTATGAAATCCTGGTCGGTTAATTTTTATATCCAATTCGGCGGGATCTTGCCAGTCTTTTTTGTCGGCAGTGGTTCGGTAAATTTTGGCAAATTTACTTTTTTCTTCTCCCTTATCGCCTTCCTCTTCTTCGCCGCCTGTCTCTAATATAATCACATCATCTGCGTCAAAAGTAGCGTAGTATAAGCTACTATCCCTGCCAAAGGTTGCGGCGTACTCGGAGAAGGTTCCATTGACTTTACGGCTTAGTCGATTGGGCTGATAACGCTCTACTTGATCATCCTCGTAGGACATTGCCATTTCGACACCTGTAATTTCATTTTGGGTTAAAGTAGTCAGAGAATCCCCGGGATTTGTTGCTAAGAAAAGCTGAAATTGCTCCAGGGCTTCTTCATATTTAGCTGTCATTTTGAGTGCTCGTCCGTATTCGTAGCGCACACTTTCTAGTCTACCTTTTTTATCACTTCTAAGAGCAGTCGTATAATCCCTAGCTGCTCCAAAGTAATCTCTGATTTTAAACTTCATGGCAGCAATCAGAGGCAGTAAGTCTTTATCTTTTTTATCATCATACGCTTCTTCGTATTTGACCAAAGCGTTGTAATAATCTTGGTTTTCAAGGCTAGTCTCAGCAGCCTGAATCAAAGCACCATAAGCAGACTTACCTACTGGTTGGGCCAGCAAGCTACCGGCCGCCAACACCAAAATTAAGGAAAGAAAAGCCTGTTTCATCTGTTTATTTTTTATTAGCATATTCTATCAAAGCTAAAGTTTATCGTTGCAATCCTACAAACGACCTTTTATCAACGTCTTAACAATTATCCTTATTACAAACGAGGACAAAGGATTGATGGTGGAATTTGTGGCTGTTTATAGATTTTAATAATATAGGTAGCACCTATTTCAAAACCACCTTGATAATTACTGACATTACTCAATTGAGAAAGGTTTATATCATAGCTTAAACCTACTTCTAATGTTTCATCAATGACAGCACCTAAAAGTATTTGTCCGGCATCACCGACTCGATACCCCAAACCACCTTTTAATTTTATTTGATCATTAAATTGATAGCCAGCTACGCCCTGCAAAATAATATTATTCAGGCCTCCTCTGGTTGTTTGAAATAAGAACGAAGGTTCTGCACTCCAAGTTTCATTAACCGGGTAGACATAACGTCCATGTGCTAAAAAGGACATCGGACGTTGAGAATCATCATTATTATTATTGCCGCCACCTGGAGGGTTATTGATACCGCCGGTGCCACCACCACGAAAAGAATCATTGCCTTGGGTAAGATGGCCTAGCGCAATTCCTAATTCTAATAATGTGCCAGCTTTAGGATCTTTAGCTTTATATAATAGGCCAGCATTGATATCCAAATAAGAAGTATTCAAATCTCCCATATTTGGATCATTACCACCACCTGTCATACCACCTCCACCACTTAGCAGTGGGTCTGTGGTTTGGCTATTGGCATTTCCGTCAAGAGTAGCTTGTGCAAAATCACCCGCTATGAGCGTCTGTAAGTCTAACTGTCTAGACATACTCCCACCTTGTAGTCCTAAGGTTAGGGTCTGGTTGGCTTTTTTATCCAAAGCAAAATGATAACTAGCTGACATCAATACGCCACTGGTTCTAAAGTTTGCGGAACCGACCTTATCATTAACAAACAAAACACCTGCACCTACCCAATCACTGTCTCTAAACCCACGAATCACCGGAGCATCTAGAGAAAAGGTTGGCGTTCGATATTCATCGTCCAAAACACTATACCACTGGTCTCTAAAGATACCTCCAGCTCTAACCGTACCATAAAAAGCACCAGTATTAGCCGGATTAAGCTTTAGTGGAGCCAAATTAAAGAGCGAGTAATGTAGATCTTGTGCGGATAATCCGCCCAGGGTACTGATACAAACTACAAGTAATAAAAGCCTACGTAAGATCATAAAGATTATTTTAAACCTACTCTAAGAAGCACAAAAAGTGAAACCGCTCCCATCGAGGTTATACCATCGGGTAATATACTCAAAACTATATAATTCAGCCGAAAATTAGGATTATTCTCTTTTTTATTAGAACTCCTTTAACAGTTTTTCTTGCACTTGGCCGACAATTAGGGTTTCCTCTATTTTATTCATACAATCAAAATGCCCTTTTGGACAACTTTTGAAACCAATTTTAGAACAAGGCCGACAAGACAAACCATTCACCTCAACTATTGTATTTCTATTTACGCCTGCTTCATAAAAAGGATACATCCCGAAGGCTGGAATTGTGTTGCCCCACACGGAAATAATCTCTTTTTGAAAAGCTGCGGCGATATGCATGAGCCCCGTATCGTGTGTAATGACCAGTTTGGCCTGCTTCACCAGACTAGCAGACTGATGAAGCTTGAAAGATCCACAAGTATTAATGACATGATCCCCTGCTGAATCCGCTATTTCTTGTCCACTCAGCGCATCATCAGGACCACCTAATAGTAAAACTGGTCCATTAATTTTTTTACAAATGGCTACAATTTTAGCGATGGGCATCCTTTTAGTGGCGTGTGCCGCACCAATAACCAGTGCTACATAATGGCTATCTGCTAGTTGATCCCTTAAGTTGATATGATGACTAAAATATTGATCTGCAATTACACCAACATCTATTTGCTGGTCTTCAGGAATAAAATAATCTAAGCCCTGACCATCATCTTGCACGCCCAAAGATACAAGGGTCTTTAAATAACGTTCTACAATATGCTGGTTAGGTAAGTAATTCCATTTTAGATTAACTGCCAGCCATTTTTGCCAATTGATTTTATTAAAAGTAAAAGTAGGACGTCTTAAGGACCACTTAATGCGAAGTGTCCGAAGGTTGTGATGCAAATCAACAATGTAATCATAGGCCTCTGCCTTCAACTGCGGTAGCAGAGCAGAAAGTTGATCTTCCAATACGTACACCTTATCTATATAAGGATTAGGTGCCACAATTTGATGATAGGCTTTTTTGGTCAAATAATGGACCTCTGCCTTTAAGCTTTGCTTTAAGACGCGGATAACTGGCGTGGTTAAAACAATATCACCGATGGAAGAAAACCGAATGATTAAGATTTTTTTAGGCTGCATCCGGCAAAGGTAGAGAATGCTGATAAAAAAATAGAGCCATCTATAATTATTATAAATGACTCTATCAAAATAGGATTTTTGTAATAGACCTAAATTGAATTTAGGTTATCAAACCTAATTTTCAAATTGCAATTACTTTATCATAATCAACTTCTTCGTTGCGGTATATTTTCCAGCGTGTAGGGTATAGAAGTATACACCTGCAC
>CAXIDD010000258.1:0-7284 GCA_964021975.1 uncultured Saprospirales bacterium
TTTTGAGGCCAACTTTTTACTTAAAGACTTCGTTGCGTACTCACTTTCGAGGCTATGGCTACGAAGCTCTGCGGCGTCTCGTCTTGAGCAGGAATCTGGTTGTTCAAAATCCTTATTAACTTAAATTATAATGTACTAGCCTTTGTTGGAGTAAGGTTTTAAACTTAGGAAGAAGTTATACAGCTGTTAAACGCCTCCTAAAAAGTGCATCCTTCTAGTTTTTGCCTAATTTTAATCCTGAATTAATTATTAGAATAAAGTCTATTGACAACACAACTCATGATAAGATACACACTGACAATCCTTTTCCTGATCGCTGCTTCTTTTGTATTACTTAGTCAAGAACAAGAACATTTATATTTCTTAGAAACGGATAGTACTTGGCGACAAGAAATGTTCGTATTCCCCATTAGGTTTGCTCGAGATATAGATTATAAAGGGGTAGAAGATGCTCGCTTTCCAGAAGGCTGGGAAGATCAGGATAGTCCAAATTTTTGGTCTTATGCCTTCGCTTGGAATATTGAACACGAGGCAGATATCTCAGCAGAAAATTTAGAAGTAGACCTGCAAAAGTACTTTAATGGATTAATGGGAACGGATAAGAGTAGCGTTGAATTATCCAAGAAAGATGAAGCAGATAGAACGACTAAGTACATCGGTGCGGTTCAGACCATTGATGCCTTTTTCACCAAAGAACCTATGACCTTGAACCTTAAGGTCGTGAAAATATATTGCGAAGAACAACAAAAATCGGTGTTGGTCTTTCGCTTTTCTCCTCAAGCATTTGACTCCAAAGTTTGGCAAAAATTAGAGGAAGTAAAAGTGCCCAAAGTTGTTGCCGAATGTGGTGAGACTCAAGCTTATAAAATTCATGAACTCATCAAAACCTCCTACGATTATGGGCACTTTAATGGCTCCGTATTAGTAGCAAAAGCAGGTAAAGTACTATATAAGCATGGTTTTGGACAGGCTAATAAGGAATGGGATATTCCCAATCAAACCGATACCAAGCATAGGTTAGCTTCGATTACCAAGCAGTTTACAGCGATGTTGGTTTTACAATTGGTAGCTGAAAATAAGCTGAAGTTGGATGCACCGATAACCGACTATTTACCAGATTATCCAAAAACTACCGGAGATCAGATTACGATTCATCATCTTTTGACCCATACTTCAGGGATTCCAAATTACACTTCCTTTCCAAACTATCGGGAAACAATGCGTAAACCCAGTAACCCCAAAACATTGCTGGAGTTATTTAAAGATCTAGATCTAGAATTTAAGCCAGGAGAATCCTTTAATTATAGTAATTCAGGTTATGTCCTTTTAGGTATTTTAGTGGAGAAAATGACTGGAAAAACTTTTGAAGAAGTGTTGCAAGAGCGCATTTTTTTACCATTAAAAATGGAAAATTCTGGATATGATACCAATAGGAAAATCTTAAAGAATAGATCTGTTGGGTACAATAGATTTGCCAACACTTATGAAAATTCCAACTTCATTGATATGTCAGTGCCTTATGCTGCAGGAGGTATTTATTCTACGGTAGAGGACCTATTTCTTTGGGATAGGGCCTTGTATACTGAAAAATTACTGCCTCAAAAGTATAAAGACCTTTTATTTAAAGGTCATATACCATCTTGGGGCGGCCAGCATTACGGCTATGGATGGGAAATTGGAAAAGCACGTATTGGAAACTCGCGTGAGCAGATTGTAAGCATCGGTCATGGAGGTAGCATCAATGGTTTTAATACTCAGATTACTAGATTTCCAGCAGATCAAACCTGCATTATTTTACTTAATAATACAGGTGGTGCTCCACTGCAAGATATGATCCGAGGTATCCTGGGTATTTTAAATGATCAAGACTATACTTTCCCCAGACGTTCTACCGCGTTTGCCGTATTAGATACTTTAGAAAAAAATGGTATTCCCGCTGCACTGGCCTTTTATGAAACCATCAAAGAGTCGAATGAATATCGATTGAGTGAAGATGAAATGAATGTTTCTGGTTATAAATTAGTGCAAACCGGCAAAATAAAAGGGGCTGCCGCTATTTTTAAACTCAATACTAAGCTATTTCCCAACTCCTTTAATACCTATGACAGTTATGGAGAAGCACTATTGATGTTGGGAGATACTACCAAGGCGATAGAAAATTATAAAAAATCTGTCCAATTAAATCCAAAGAATGAAAATGGCGCCTTGGTGTTGAAAGGTTTTGGAATAGACGTAGAGGAGTTACGAATAAAAATTCCTGTTGAGCATCTTCAATTATTGGCGGGGACCTATAAAGCCAATGATCGGGATTGGAAAATCATCATTGAAGAAAAAGAAGGTCAACTATTCGGAGTGGATGGTGGTTATCGCTATTCCTTAAATCCAATTGGGCAAGATCAATTCATTAATCCGGATGATGGTGCAAAATTGGTTTTTGATGCCAAAGATAAAGATGCGCTAAGTTTCGTAATTTTTGGGAGGGTGAAATTTGAGAAATTGAAATAAGGATTGACAAAAAAATGAATGTTCCTTTTTTATCGCTCTTGAAATTGATAATCAATGCTAAAAATTAAAGTTATAACTTATTTATGGATGCTGCTCGGACTGAGCCTTTCTTGTAATCAAGTTGAGAGCCAGTCAAAAACGGAAAGTTCAGCCATAGAACCCGTCAAAATCGCCCCAAAATTTTCACTAAAAAACAATAGGGATACCTTGAAATTCACCTCTGGCATCCGCAGCATTCTACAAGACAGCAGAGGAGACTATTGGATTGGCAGTCACAACGAAGGCGTCTGCCGGTTTAATGGCGAAACATTTGAGTATTTCGATACCGACGATGGCTTAAGTCACAACCAAGTTAGGACCATACAAGAGGATGGAGATGGCATCATTTGGTTTGGAACAGCAGAAGGCGTGAGTAATTTTGATGGAGTCAAAATTAATAACTTTACCTTAAAAGAATATGACTTAAAAATTGAGAAAGATTGGGCTTTATCTACCACGGACCTTTGGTTTGCTGCGGGCAATAGTAGAGAAGTGATTAGAGTAGACCAACAGCAAATAGCTTATTTGGACTTCCCTATTGCGTCGGAAGATGAAGCGGCTAATCCTTTTTATGCTACCGGGTTTTCAAAAGGTAAAAAGGGCAATATTTGGATAGCTTATTATGCAGGAGTTATTGGGTACGATGGGCATGAATTTACGCTAATTAATGACGCTCTTTTAGGTTTTATGTTCCCATCTCAATCATTGCACGTCAGAAGTATCTTAGAAGATAGTCAAGGAAGACTATGGATCGGAAACAATGGGATCGGTGCAATGCTAAGAGAGGAAGGGAAGACGATTAATTTCTCCAGAAAAATGGGCTTGCTCCATAAAAAAGTCTTGCCTGATGGTAACCGAACGCCATCTCCTCCAGGTACAATGGAGCATGTATTTGCCATCAGTGAAGACAGTAAGGGGAACATCTGGTTTGGTGACCGAGATACCGGAGCTTGGAAATACGATGGTAATGAAATGACAAATTACACCGTCGACTCTTCATTAAAAAGTCAGATGATCTGGCATATTTACGAAGATCAAAGTGGCGATTTATTATTCGCTATGCAGGACCAAGGTATTTATAGGTTTAATGGAGGGGCTTTTGATCGGGTGTTATAAGTGTGAATTCTGAAAATAGAACTCAGTAGCCCGACTCTTTTTTTTGCATTCCAAAAGATAAAACCTATCTTTTGCAAAAGAAAAATGTTCTTAAAATGGAAAACGAAGATATTTACCAAAAAGCCACTAAAAAGGTGAAAGCAAAAAAAGGCTTCTTTTATCATTTTTTAGCTTTTGCCTTTACCATCGGGATACTTTATGCGATTATGTATTTTGAAAATGGTGGTGACCTGCTTCCCGTAATTGTTACAGCTTTAGGCTGGGGGATTGGTTTAGCAGTTCATTACTTTAAAGTATTTGGGACCGAGCATTTGGACTTGTTTGGTATTAACCCCAACTGGGAAGAGAACGAGTTGAAACAAGAAATTGCTAAGTTGAAGCGTACAAGAGAACTAAAAGAAGAGCTCCAGAAGGAAAAAAATCTCTTGGAGGATTTAGAGGACTTCGAATTGAAAGAGATTGAAAAAAAGCCCTTGAGGGATGAATTTCTCTGATTAGCTGAAATATCTAAAGGTTTATTGTACCATTCTAATTTCAACCTATCCAACTATGCTTCCCAATTTGTCAAAATACCTATTCTTCGGGACACTACTTACCATCAGTCTTTGTGCGTGCCAACCGGAAGAAACAACTCCACCCAACATCCTCTTCATCTTTTCAGATGATCATACCGCCGCTGGCTGGGGAATTTATGGTGGTGTTTTAGCCGACTATGTTCAAAACGATAATATCAAAAGATTGGCCAGTGAAGGAGCCGTGCTTAACAATGCCTTTTGCACCAATAGTATTTGCTCTCCGAGTAGAGCAAGTGTTTTATCGGGACAATACAGTCATTTAAATAAGGTTTATACGCTTAGCGAACCGCTGCCAGCCGGTCATCCCCACATCGCCCGAACTTTAGGAGACAATGGTTATCAAACGGCTATTATTGGGAAGTGGCACTTGGTCAAACAACCAGAAGGTTTTGATTACTTTAATGTACTACCAGGTCAGGGACGCTACCACAATCCAATTTTGAAGACGGCTGAGAATTGGCAAGATGGTTATAACAGTGAACTTGGAACAGAATACGAAGGTTTCTCTACTGATGTAATCACAGATTTGACGATTGAGCACTTAAATAAGCGAGACAAAGAACGTCCCTTTATGATGTTCTGTCATTTTAAAGCTACCCACGAACCTTTTGATTATCCAGAGCGTCTAGCCCATTTATACGTCGACGACTCCATCCCAGAGCCCGCTTCTTTACTTGACTTCGGAAAAGAAACCACTGGACGGACTTTTAAAGGACAAAAGCTAGAAAACCTAGGGAAACGTTGGGATCGAGCTACCGTTGATTCTACCTTTTGGACTACTTATCCTGGCCTGCCTTATCCACTAACTGACCTGGACAGTATCCAGAAACGTAGAAAGATTCACCAAAAACTGGTCAAAGATTTCATGCGTTGTGGTGCCGCCATTGATGAGAATATTGGACGTTTATTAGATTACTTGGAGGCAGAAGGGATAGCAGAAAATACGGTAGTCGTTTACACCGCGGACCAAGGTTATTTCCTAGGAGAACATGGCTTTTTTGATAAAAGACTGATTTATGAAGAATCCTTACGAATGCCTTTTGTAATTCGTTATCCGAAAGAAATCAAAGGCGGCCAGCGCATTGATGATATCATTTTGAATATAGATTTTGCAGCACTTATGGCCGATTATGCAGGTGTAGAAGAGATAGATTATATGCAAGGCCAAAGTTTTAGAGAAAACTTAAAAGGCAATACGCCTGAATCCTGGCGTAAACAAATGTATTATCGCTATTGGCTGCACCATCCAGACCGACCAGCGCATTTTGGAATTAGAAATGAGCGGTATAAACTGGCCCTTTTCTATGGACAAGATTTAGGGATGCGCGGTACCTCTAAAGAAACCACCACACCAGCCTGGGAATTTTATGACTTGCAAGAAGATCCAAATGAATTACACAATACGATCGAGGAGCAGCAATATGCTTCGGTCATCCAGGAAATGAAAGAACAGTTGGTTTTGGAACGCAAAAAATACAAGGATACCGATGCTACTTATCCGATTATGCAAGAAATTTTGGAAGCGGAAGGTTTGAAGTAATCGCTCTGGAATATTGGACTCCAAGTGCTTAATTTTTAAAAAAATCTACGGTATCCCCGTACCTGCTTGCAGGAGCAGACTTATTGTAAAATAAAACTGACGTGAGGATACCCTTATCTCTTTTCTATTGGTTAATTATTATCAGATTGGTTACCGGTACAATCTATAGCCTTTTGTCCTTAGCCACCATTCGAGATAGTTTTTGGTCATTTGTGAAAATTAAATCATGAAACATGAAGGCTAAAAACAGTTCTATAGTTGCGCTACTATTGGTGGCCACATTTCAAAGTTGCGGAATTTATAAGGCTCAATTTGCTGGTGTCCCTTTTGAAAAATCTATTACTTTAGATGGCACTGGATTTACCCAGCAAAAGTTAGATTCGCTCACCAATTACCTCACCAATCAGCTAGAGACCACTGGAATGCTCCTCTTAAAAGATGGGAAAGTGATTTATGAATATGGAGATGTAGGAGTAGTGAGCTACATCGCTTCTTGTCGGAAAAGTGTTCTGAGTATGCTCTATGGTAAACACATAGAAAATGGTACAATTGATTTAAATGAAACCATTGGCGCCATCGGGGTGGAGGAAGCTGATGGCTTGCTGGATATAGAAAAAACGGCTACTATTGATCACTTGCTTAATGCCCGTTCAGGTGTATTTTATGAACCTGCGAATGGCGGATATGATAAAGATAATATCCTGACCAGAGGCTCTGTTAAGCCTGGGGAATACTTCGTGTATAACAACTGGGACTTCAATGTAGCGGGCTATATTTTGGAGCAAAAAACAGGTAAAAGTGTTTATCAAGAAATGGAAGAGCAGTTGGCCATTCCATTGGGATTCCAAGATTGGAATATCAAAAACCAACATAAAAAGATCAACAAAAAGAAGTCTAGATATGATGCTTATCATATGTACATCTCAACGAGAGATATGGCCAAAATTGGGCAATTGATGCTCAACAAAGGGGTATGGAATGGCAAGCAAATTATTTCTAAGGAATGGATCGAAAAGATCACCACGCCCGTCACTCCAACAGAAACACTCAATGAGCGTTATGGCAAAAACGAATCTAGTCCACACCAATTCTCCTACGGCTATTTGTGGTGGATGATCGATCAAATCAACCACAATCCTAACTTTGAAGGAGCCTATAGCGCTCAAGGCTGGGGTGGCCAATACATTACCGTCATTCCCCAATTAAACGTAGTTGTTGCTCATAAATATAAAGTACCTACTTTAGTCAATTGGGGCCTAAAACCTGGTGGCGTAAGCGAGCATCAATACTGGGCTTTACTAGATTCCTTCCTTGGGAGCGAAAAGAGATAGGAAAGGGTTGATCTAATTGGCAGCAATTCTTATTTTTAAGAGAACGTAGCGGCGAATTCATTCTCCAAGGTAGTTTGAAACTTTGCTTGTCGGCGAGTGAATTCACCGGTACGTGGACTACAGCAAAAATACCTGTCTAAATGGTTTTCTCCTTTGTATAGAAGCTGTTTTTAATGGG
>CAXIDD010000259.1:0-7271 GCA_964021975.1 uncultured Saprospirales bacterium
ATCGCAATTGTTTGTTATTTTTTTTGAGCACAGCCTTACATTTGATGCATTACCTCATTTTTACAGTATAAGTAAAGGTTCAATCTTATACATAAGATTGAATCTTTACTTAACTATGGGTAAATATGTTTTTCAACGATAGTTTATCAAATGAATCTTATTTGTACTCTAAAACAACAATATATGCAAAAGCAATGGTGGAAAGAATCCGTTATATACCAAATATACCCACGTTCCTTTAAAGATAGTAATGGGGATGGAATCGGGGATCTCCGAGGAATTATCGGAAAGCTGGATTACTTAAAAGAGCTAGGCGTAGATATCATTTGGCTCAGTCCAATTTATGAATCGCCCAATGATGATAATGGATACGATATTAGTGATTATTACAACATCATGAAAGATTTCGGTACGATGGCCGATTTTGACGAGATGCTGGCGGGTATCCATGAACGGGGAATGCGACTATTGATGGATTTGGTGGTGAATCATACCTCAGATGAGCACCATTGGTATCAGGAAGCGCGAAAATCACCCGATAGTCCTTACCGAGATTATTATTTCTTCCGTCCAGAGCCCCCTAATAACTGGCAATCAATATTTGGCGGCCCAGCCTGGGATTATGACGAGGTAGCAGGAGCTTATTATTTACATTTATTCACCAAGAAACAACCGGACTTGAACTGGGAAAACCCTAAAGTTCGACAAGAAGTTTATCAATTGATGCGCTTTTGGTTGGATAAAGGGGTAGACGGTTTTCGGATGGATGTTATTCCAATGATTTCTAAATTTTTAGATTTCCCCGATGGTGATTTTAGCGATTTTAATAAGGTTATCGAAACGCTCTATACCAATGGGCCTCGAGTCCATGAGTATTTACAAGAAATGCACGATGAAGTCCTTCAACACTATGATATCATGACGGTAGGGGAGGGTGTTGGAATCTCGCCAGAACAAGCTAACTTATACGTAGGCGAACAACGTAAAGAGCTGAATATGATCTTCCACTTTGGGCACATGTTTATCGACCATGGACCTGGTGGGAAATTTGACATTGTTGATTTTCCTCTGACTACTTTCAAAGGTGTCTTTGATCGCTGGGATGAGGCGATCGGTACGGAAGGATGGTTGAATATCTATTTGGATAACCATGATTTTCCTCGGATGATTTCCCGTTTTGGAAATGATAAGGAATACCACGAAGAATCCGCAAAATTGTTGGCTATGCTTACTTTGACCCTGCGCGGTACGCCCTGTATTTATCAAGGAAGCGAGATCGGGATGACCAATGTTGCCTTCCCGAGTTTGGAGGATTATCGGGACATTGAGACCATTAATGCCTACAAAGAGTACCAGGAATCGGGTAAAGATTTAGAAGAATTACTTAAAATCGTACACGTACAAGGACGCGACAATGTACGAACCCCCTTCCAATGGGATGCGAGTGAAAATGGAGGCTTTTCAAACGGTACACCATGGATTAAATCCAATCCTAATTATACCCGCATTAATGCCCAAGCTGAAATGGCTAGACCAAAGGGGATTTGGCATTTTTATCAGCAATTGTTAGCCTGGCGTAAAGCTAGACCTACGTTTACTTATGGGAATTATCAGCCTTTGGCGAAAGATAGCGAAACCTTGTTTGCTTACCTTCGAGAAGATGATTCGGAGGCTTACTATGTAGTACTGAATTTCACGGATACCTTACAGAAGGATATCGCTATGCCAGCCGGTGATTGGCAATTGGTGCTCAACAATTACGAAGATACTACGGAGCAATTGCGACCCTGGGAAGGTAAGATTTACCAGAGGAGCAAGTAAAGTTTGAGTTGAGCTTTACAAAACAAAACGCCCTGATTTTTCCAATTGGAAAAATCAGGGCGTTTTGTTTTAATAAGTTTGCTCACTTACATAATGTACCGAGTCGTTTCAAACTCTTCCAAGTATTCCTGAGCTATTGCCTCAATATTACCATATCGATAACCTTTAGAACCAATCTTTTTTGCGAGATAAGGTGCCCTTCGGCTAAGCAATTGCTTCATTTGTTTACGAAAACCGAGTCGTTTGACTTGTACGGGCTTGCGTTTTCGCAGCTGGATGTAATATTTATTGCCTTTAACCTGCTCGGTATTTAGTCCATAAGCATCTATGTAAATCTCAATTTCTTTTTCTGGAGATTTGAGTAATTTAAGCCCTTCGCCTTGACTTAAAAGCTCCATGAAAGCCCAATTTTTTTCTAGAAGAATGGAATGGAAGGTGACTAACTTATCTCCATTTGCATAAGCAAAGCCTGCAATAAGACGAGGACTAATCATATAAGAGGTGCCAAAGTCATTTACAAAAACGACGTGCTTGCGATCTTCATTCATGTAGATCTCTCCAATCTGCCCGGTGAGGTGATAGCCATTTAAAGTAATAATATATCCTCTATACAATTCAGCAGAAGCTGAGACGGCAATCATTTGGAAGAGTAGCAAACAAAAGTATATCTTCCGCATAAACTAGTATTTTGAGTGAACAATTCGAGTGTTATTGGGTGATCAGGACAGCGGATAGCCTGAATTTCCTATTAAATTACATAATTTCTTCGCGCTCTACAAGTCTATTGTTGGAAGAAAAATAATTTAATGCAATTTATCTGTAAGACGACAATTGGGCCCTAATTGTTTTGAGAATTAGCTCTTAAGCGTTTTTTTTAAAGAACATTTATTATTTGGTCCCCTCAAATAGCTTTTAATGGTTTAATGTGTCTCCAAAACATAGCTACACCGAAGGCCGAAATCAAATGCCAAATCCCCCAAAATGCGGCTATCATTGCCATCCCACCTAGACCATTAAAAAAATTAAAAATTAAGATTAATCCTAGTCCAGAATTTTGGATACCGGTCTCAATACTAATGGTGCGGGCATCTGCTGGACCTAAGCCATTTGCTTTGGCAAACAAGTACCCCATTAGGAGTGCGAGGCTGTTGTGTATTAAAACAATGTAAAATACAATATGTAGGTATTGGTAAATATTATCTAGATTACCAAGGATGGCAAAAACGACAAAACTTAAGAAAATAAGCATGGAAAGTACCTTGACTGGGCGTTCGATAAGACCGGTCAACTTTGGGAAATAGTGCTTGGTGCTCATTCCAAGTGCTAGCGGAAGTACGATCAATAGTAAAATGGTCTTGATCATATCAAAAGTATCGACTTGAATGGTAGCACGGAGTGCCTCCGTTCCGGGAATTAGCCTAGATAAGTAAGTAAAAGCCAATGGCGTAATCACAATTGCTCCTAAAGTAGAAATAGTAGTCATCAAAACAGAAAGTGCTGAGTTTGATCCAGAAAGGTGTACCGCATAATTAGAAACGTTTCCACCTGGACATGCTGCCAACAAAATCATCCCCATTGCCAAACTAGGGGCAGGCCGTAATAAGAAAATCAAAATTAGGGTCAGCAAAGGCATTAAGATCCATTGAGAGAATAAACCAATGGCGGGTTTACGCGGTGCCTTGAATAAGTCCTTAAAATGCTGGATGCTTAAGTCTAGTGCAACGCCAAACATGAGGAAGCCTAAACAAATGTTTAGGAAAAATAATTGCTCAGGCTTAAAATTTATTACGATGTCATCTATTGATTGCATTTTGCTTACTTTAGAGCATTGACCTGTTAATCAAGTTTCAGGTGAGAAAATATTGAAGTGACGAATAGCTTCTAAAATTAGAAATTTATTCCTTTAATTCAACAACTCACCATTTCAAAATTGCGCTAATAAATGAATAAGGTATTTAATTGGGGGATTATTGGTCCTGGAAAAATTGCACACAAATTCGCTCAGGATATACAGAAACTACCAAATGCCCGACTCCATGCTGTTGCTTCCCGCTCCTTGGAGCGAGCACAAGCTTTTGCGGAAACTTACCAAGCAAAGCACGCTTTTGGAGCCTATCACGAAATTGTTAATTGTCCGGATTTAGATGTAGTATACATTGCAACCCCTCATACTGGACACCTGGAGAATACCTTATTGTGTTTGCGTCATCAAATCCCCGTTTTATGTGAAAAACCATTAGCGGTGAATCTGCGGCAAGTGCAACGTATGATTCTTGCAGCACAGCAATCTCAGACCTTTTTGATGGAGGCCATCTGGACGAGATTTATTCCAACTCATTTGAAAATGTGGGAACTTATAAAGCAAGGAGCCATTGGAAAAGTTCTTAGTGTGAAAGCAGATTTTGGATTTAAAGCAAACTTTAATCCAGAAGGGAGATTGTTTAATAAAGCATTAGCCGGAGGTTCTTTATTGGATATTGGAATTTATCCAGTTTTCTTAGCGATGAATGTATTTGGCAAACCAGATGAAATATTAGCCACCGGACACATTGGCCCTACTGGCGTAGACGAGGAGGTAGGCATCTTGTTCAAATATAAAGAAGGCCAAACGGCTCACTTGCACAGTACCATCCGGTCAAATACCAAAACGGAAGCTTTCATTTATGGAGAAACTGGTACGATCTATTTGCACAGTCGTTGGCACGAACCTTCAACTATGAGTTTGTTACAAACTGGAAAGGCACCCGTATATTTTAACTTTGCCTACGAAACGCATGGTTATAGCTATGAAGCAGTAGAAGTAATGCAGTGTTTAGAGGATGGAAAAATAGAAAGTGATCACCTGCCATTGCAGTTTAGTGCGGATCTGATGGATGTACTTTTTTCCATTAGACATCAAATAGGTCTGGTTTATCGAGAAGATCAAAAGATAGACTAAGGCCGGATTGGGGTAAAAAAAAGGTACTCACCAAGAGTACCTACATAAACTATAAACAAACAAAAAACATTAGCGATTAAAAAACTGTAAGCCTAACAGGCAGTTGTTTAAAGGGTTCACAAAAGATATGAAATTAGGCAACAAAACAAGTATGAAATCTTAACTTAGTCTACTTAGATGGAGTTATTCTTAGAAAGGTAGGACCCTTGGTTTGGCAACTTTACACAATAAACGATTGTTATTTTGAACTATGGATAAAAGGAATGAGCGTTTAATATGGATCATCATGTTGGTTGTTTTAGGAATCTTCTCTCTACGCTTCCTAGCCGCTTTTCGTTTTGTGATATTTATTGTCCTAGGCTTGGCTTTAGTCGGCTTTCCGCTGTATTGGCTGTGGCAACGATTCCGCAGTCGAAAAGCAGCACAAACTTTCTCAAAAAGCTTAGAGGGGCGTGCCAATCAACAGCTGGATCGCCTCGAAGAACTAGCCACTAAAAATCAAGAAGAACTAGATCTAATCAATACGGCTTTGCAGGATATTCAGATCAAAGCGCAAGAATCGCTTAGTACGAGCAATCGACAGGAAATACAAGGATTATTAGAAGCCTATAAAAAAGAAAGACGATTGAGAATAACCAAACAGGAGTTTTTCAAAGCAAGCCAAGAGAAATTAGGCATCATGCTGAAAAATAAAAGCATCTCAGAAGACTTAGCTGCTAAAAAAGCTCAATTAGAGGAGCTAAGAGAAGAACAATATGAGGAATTAGCTGAGCTGGAAACGATCCGATATGACATTGAATCAGATGTCTTTTACCTGGATGCTATCGATGAGCTTTCTGAAAAAATATTAGCCCAAAAAACAGCTCAATCTGCGGATACGCTGAAACTAGAACTCGAAAAAATGACCGAGAAGTTAAAGCGTTTGTGATGGATAGCCGAAGTTTTCAAACTTCGGCTATCTAGAATAGTTAATCTATTGGTTCTTCTTAATATAAGACTCACCAGTAATATACTCTAGCTCTTTTATCATTGCCGGAGCTTCTTTAAACCCTTTTGATATGGTGATCCGGCGTACTTGCTCATCCATATAAACATAAGAAGGGTAACTCAATTGTCCTTCCAATAGACTGTAAGCTAGCTCATGGACACCCCGTCGGCCTTGATCAATAAATTTGAAGGTATGCGAATTATAAAGCACATCTTCTTTTTGTTCTGCATCAAACTTAATGGGATAGTAATTCTCATTGAGGTGTTTAACGACCGCAGGATCTTTGAAGGTGGAAGCATCCATACGTTTGCACCAACCACACCAATCTGTATATAAATCGATGAATAATTTGCGAGGTTCCTTCTTATTAAGCTCAATGGCTTGCTCCCAAGTATACCAGGTAATGGTCGTTTCGTCCTTGGTCGTCGTCGTTGGAGTTGAATCTGCTGGTAAAGTAAAAGCTACTAAACAGCCTATGGCTAAGATAGCGGTGATAGTAAAAAGAACTTTTTTCATTTTAATTCATTTGATTGAATAGCTGATTGAATTTAAAGTTTCAGCTTTTAATAATTTAAGTTGTCTAATCTAGTTGGACGTAAATTTTTTTTAAACGTTGCAAATAGCGTCTATTAAGCAACTTTAATAATAAAAATACAGGCTTTTGCAACAAATAGATGTCTTATCCGGACATTTTAAGAAAAAAATAAACTTTTGTATAGGATGAAAGAAAAAATAATCGTCGCAATTGGAGGCTCAAGTGGATCTATTTATGCACAAGTATTGTTGGATCGATTAGAACAAATGCAAGATCAATGGCAGCGTGTGGGTGTAGTTATGACCAAAAATGCAAAGTTCAACTGGGAATATGAGCTGGGGAACCAGGATTTTGAGAATTATTCCTTTGATTTTTATGAAAAGTCTGATTTTATGGCTCCCTTTGCGTCCGGATCAGCAAAATACGGCATTATGATCGTCTGTCCTTGTTCTATGGGACTGATGGGACGGATTGCTACGGGTGTTTCAAATGACTTGATTACCCGGGCCGCAGATGTAATATTAAAGGAAAGACGACGTTTGATTGTAGTTCCTAGAGATACTCCTTATAACTTGATTCATATCAATAATATGAAAACGATTACAGAGGCAGGAGGTATCATTTGTCCGGCTAGTCCTTCCTTTTATTCTCGTCCTACGACGATGACCGAAGTAGCGGCAACGGTAGTAGATCGGGTATTGGATCTGGCAGGTTTAGAAGTACCAACGTATCGCTGGGGCGAAGAAGAAAAGTCTTAAATAATTTAATTGGAGGTTGCTATGATTAAACAAATTTATTTTTTTATTCTATTCACTTTAATGACCGCCACCACAGGGTTTGGTCAAATACAAAAAATTAATATGGATTCAGTAAGTTATGGTTTTGGGGTATTGATTGCGCAGAACCTACAGAAACAAGGCGTAGATTCTCTGGATATTGCCTCTTTTTCAAAAGCTCTCGAAGATGTACTATCTGGGAAAGAGCTAGAA
>CAXIDD010000260.1:0-7268 GCA_964021975.1 uncultured Saprospirales bacterium
TCTACCTGCAGTAGACAGGTTTGGCTTTTGAAAATCATCAATAACAAATTCGAAGCATTAAATTCAATGAGCTTCTAAACTAGCAGCCCAATTTCCCAATTGCTTCTTCAATACTTTGAATCTTCGCTTGGGCATCTGCTTGTTTTTTGCGCTCTTTATCAACGACAGCGGCAGGCGCATTATTGACAAAGCGTTCGTTGCTTAGCTTTTTATCGATCATGACTAGGAATCCTTTTTGGTACTCTAGTTCTTCTTTTAGCTTTTTGCACTCTTCTTCCGTATCAATTTCGATATTGAGTTCCAAGAAGAATTGCTCTGTACCTGCCATGAATGCAATCGTATTTTCAATCTCAGCTTTGGTCAATTCCAGAGACTCCAAATTGGCCATTTTGATGATCATTGGACGTAAGCCTTCTAGCTCAAATAATGCTTGAGCCGCAGGCGTTTCCTTAGCGAACAACTTCAGTAATTCTTTCATCTTAACACCATTGCTATTGCGAATGTCTCTGATGTTAGAAACAACTTGCTTGGCTTGTTCTACTTTCTTGATCAATTCAAGGTCATACGTACCCGCCGTTGGATATTCGCTAATGACACAATCTTCTCCTTCCAGACGGTCGCGTAATTGGTGCCAAACTTCTTCCGTAACGAAAGGCATGAATGGATGCAATAAGGTCATCATTTGCTCCAGCAAATTAAAACTACGTTCCAAAGTTGCCGCATCAATCGGTGCACCATAGGCTGGTTTAATCATTTCCAAATACCAAGAACAGTAATCGCCCCAAATAAACTTGTACAAGGTCATTAAAGCATCTGAAAGGCGATAGGTTTTGAAATGATCTTCTACTTGTTCAATCACTTGCTGCAACTTGTTGTCCATCCATTGATAGGCCAATTCGTTGATAGCAGCTTGCTCAGCATTAGGAGCCTCTTGAGTAACTTCCCAAGTTTTCAACAAGCGTAGTGCATTCCAAATTTTATTGCAAAATCCCCATCCTTGTTCACAAAGCTTGCTTTCGTTAAGGGTAGCTTTGGTTTCTGGATCAAAAGGAGCATCAAAAACAATATCATTGCCAGCTGCCGCACTAGACAGCATACCAAACCGAACACCATCCGCTCCGTATTTATCAATCAACTTCAGGGCATCTGGTGAATTACCGAGTGATTTACTCATCTTCCGGCGCTTGTTGTCCCGAACCATGCCCGTGAAATAGACATCGTTAAATGGTTGTGGCCCTTTTTCTTTGATGAGGTCCGCGCCTAGTAAGTCTTCCGACCATTCATAACCAGCCATGATCATCCGGGCGACCCAGAAAAACATAATATCCCAGCCCGTTACCAATACATTGGTCGGGTAATAGTATGCCAGTTCTTCTGGGTTCTCAAAACCATCAAAAACGGTCATTGGCCATAGCCAAGAAGAGAACCAAGTATCAACTACATCTTCGTCCTGGGTCAAATCACTCAATTGCAAATCGGGCTTGTTCAGCCTTTCTCTGGCTTCTGCTAAAGCATCGGCTTCCGTTTCTGCAACAAAAATTTCGTATTCGTAATACCAGGCTGGGATCTGCTGTCCCCACCAAAGTTGACGAGAGATACACCAATCTTTTACATTGTCTTCCCGCAGCCAGGAATAAAACATATTCCAAAACTGAGAAGGGTAGAAGGTCACCTCGCCGCTATCCACTGCTTTAAGCGCGGTGGCTGCAAACTCATCCATTTTTAAGAACCATTGTTCAGTCAGACGTGGCTCAACAATGGCATCAGTCCGCTCACTGCGACCAACATTATTCCTATAATCCCGGATCTCAATTAAATGCCCACTGGCTTCTAGGTCTTTTACGATTAGTTTCCGTGCTTTGAAACGATCTTCTCCTACATAATGGCCACCAGCTTCACTCATCGTGCCGTCTGCATTCAGGATGTCAATGGTTTCAAGCTTATGCTTTTGACCAATCTCGTAATCGTTCAGATCGTGGGCAGGCGTGATTTTTAATGCACCGGTACCAAACTCCATATCAACGTATGGATCGGCAATAATTGGAACGGCCCGATTGACCATCGGAACGATGGCTTTTTTACCATGTAAATGCTTGAAACGCTCATCTTCTGGATGAACCGCACTTGCGGTCTCTCCAAGGATCGTTTCCTGCCTTACCGTCGCAATTGTAATGTATTCCTCTGTACCTTCAATTTGATACCGAACCAAAAAGAGGCGACTGTTTTCTTCTTAAGAAATTACCTCCTCACTAGAAAGTACGGTCTGAGCAGCTGGATCCCAGTTGGTCATCCTTAGTTTACGGTAAAGCTTTCCTTTTTTATGAAGGTCAACAAAAATCTTAACAACGGCTTTAGAAAGTTTATCTTCCATCGTGAATCGCGTACGATCCCAGTCACAGGAAGCCCCCATTTTCTGTAATTGTCCAAGAATGATTCCTTCGTATTCTTCTTTCCATTGGAAGGCGTGCTCTAAGAATTTTTCGCGGCCAATTTCTCCTTTGCTGATGCCTTGCTCACGAAGCTGCTTTACCACCTTCGCTTCAGTAGCGATAGAGGCGTGGTCGGTCCCTGGTACCCAACAAGCATTCTTTCCTTGCAAGCGAGCCCGGCGGATTAAAATATCCTGAATGGTGTTGTTGAGGATATGTCCCATGTGGAGTACCCCCGTTACGTTTGGTGGAGGAATGACAATGGTGTAAGGCTCGCGATCATCTGGCTCAGAGTGGAAATATTTGTTTTCTAACCAGTGAGCGTACCATTTTCCTTCGGTGTCTTGTGGATTGTATTTCGTGGAAAGTGCCATAGTCAATTCCTATTTTCGATGTAATGATTTTCCAATTAATGATCTGTAAAGAGAAATAGTTCCCCATTCAGCCAATTGGGCGCAAATATAAGTGAAGTTGCTTAGTAGTTAAACGGTTTGTTGATCTATTTCTAAAACTCTGTGAAACGCTATGCCTTCTGTGGTGCAAAATGTATCATTTTCACAAGACATATTCCTCAAAAAGCTGCTTCAAGACTTTTTCAGGTTGATCACAAAGTCCAGGATGTACGGCTGAGCTCTGAATAATCGTACTGCGATTAGCCGTCAGCCACCGGAAACGCACTTGAATTTCTAATTGTCCAATGGGACCACCGGCTTTTCCTCCCTGGCAGATCAGGTCCCAGGCCTTCAGGTAGGAACGGATCAATGCCAGGTCTAAATCCGGCGCGAACGCTTTTAAACGGTCGGCTTCAACCTGATATTTAAGGTCTAAAAATTTCTTCCTTTTAGAATAAAGAATAACACCTACATTGATGAATTCCTCGCGCTCGACCTTTGGCACTACGCGGATGATCGCGTATTCGTAGCTTACTTTATTGGACATCTTGAGCAGCTTTTACTAAGTCAGCTAAATGAGCTATTTTGTCATTTAAAAAACGCAAATAGGCACTTCTTCTTTCATTAGGCTCCAATTCAGAAGTATGATCACTTAACCAATCATCTGGAATGTTTTGGACGATATCTTCTAACACTTCAGCAGTTAAATTTTCTTTGATAATTACTGCTGCTTGTTCTAATTTATTGGCTTTAGGAAGCAAAACGTGATCTTTTATTTGTGGGAATAAACGTCCTAGGTGTGATTCCCAATTAGCCCAATTATGATGAAAATATAGGCTAGCACCGTGGTCAATCAACCAAAGTTCTCGGTTCCAAATTAGTAGATTGGTGTTTCTGGCGGTCCGGTCAATATTGGTAATCAAACAATCTAATAATACGACTTTAGAAGCGGAGAGGGCATCCGTTTCAGAAACCAAAGGGTCATAGGTAATCGATCCGGAAAGAAAATGGAGCCCCAAATTTAAACCAACACTAAATTTCAATAAATCTTGAATTTCCTCATCTGCTTCTGCTCGACTAAAGGAATCATCTAATTCCATGAATACGAGTTCTGGTACTTTAAGTCCAATGGCACGGGCCATTTCTCCACCAATTAACTCCGCAATCAGTGCTTTTTTGCCTTGGCCAGCACCTCTGAATTTTAAAACATAAAAAAACTCATCGTCCGCTTCCACAATCGCTGGTAACGAACCACCTTCGCGAAGTGGCTGTTTGTATTGAACTACATTAACGGTGCGGATATCTAACTTTTTCATTGGCAGATTAGGTCATTTGATTGGGAGTGGTTTCGGTCAATAATTCGTTTAGCTTTTTACCTTTTTCAGAAATATTTTCTTGAGCCAAAGCAGGAATCTCCACTTGTCCACGTAATAGATCTTCCATTTTTTCTCTTTCCCGAATCAGGTAATCTTGGCCATCCAGGATCATGACTTCGGCTGGGCGGAAGCGAGAATTATAGTTAGAGGCCATGGAGAAACAATAAGCGCCGGCGTTCTTAATACAAAGAATGTCTCCTTCAGTGATATCATTGATGCGACGATTGATACCAAAAGTATCGGTCTCACAGATATAGCCTACTACGGTGTAAAAGCGAGGTTTGCCTTGTGGTTTAGAAACATTGAAGATATCGTGATGGGCATCGTAAAACATCGGACGGATCAAGTGGTTTAAGCCACTGTCTATGCCCGCAAATACGGTCGAGGTGGTTTGCTTGACCACATTGACCTTGGCTAAAAAAGACCCTGATTCACTCACCATAAATTTACCTGGCTCAAACATCAAGGCGATATCTTTGCCATATTCCTTACAAAATTGGCGGAAACGCTGGGAAATTTGCATCCCTAAATCTTCAATATCGGTAGCCGCGTCTCCCAATTTATAGGGTACTTTGAAGCCACTTCCAAAATCTAGGAATTCCAAATCCGGGAAGGCCAATGCGATCTGAAATAAAATATCCGCGCCTTGCAAAAAGACTCCAGGATCTAGAATTCCAGATCCTGTATGCATGTGAATCCCAATGACTTTTTGATTCGTAGCTTCCAGTATCCGATGCACTAAGGGCATTTGATGGAAAGATATGCCAAACTTAGAATCGATATGACCAACTGAGGTCTTAGCATTTAACCCAGCCATAATGTGTGGGTTGATGCGTAGACAAATAGGGTAGTCTGGGTAGTGTTGACCAAACTGCTCAAGGATAGAGGTATTGTCAATATTGATCATTACCCCAAGAGCTACGGCTTCCTGTATTTCTTCAAAACTTACACAATTGGGCGTGTATATAATTTCGTGGGCTTGGTACCCTGCTTTTAAGCCCATCTCAACTTCTTGAATGGATACCGTATCCAAACCAGCACCTAAGGTTCGCATGTATCGAATGATATTAATGTTGGATAAAGCTTTACAAGCATACATTAATTTCAATTCTGGTACATCAAATGCTTTTTCTAATCTTTGGTATTGGCGTTTGATTGTTGCGGTATCATAGACATAGAGTGGCGCACCGTATTTTTCCACGAGTTGTAAAGGATCGACACCTCCGCTTAGGCGGAATTTTCCATTTTCCAATTGCATCTGTAAATTGTTTAATGATTTGAAGATTAGGGCAAGCGCGGATTGAGCACGTAAAAGTAATTTATTTCTCGGACGGAGTCAACTTCGACTAGAAAAAATAAAGTTTGATACACCAAAAAAGATTAAATTCACATCTATCCAGATAGTTAATAACACACACCAGTCGTGGCTTAAATAAAACTTTGTGACCGAAAAAGAATTAATACAAGCCTGTAAAAAGAACAAAAGGAAAGCGCAACAGCGACTTTTTGATACCTATTCACCCAAAATGAATGGGGTGTTGCGTCGATACTTGCGTTCAAATGAAGACCGGGAAGATGTGTTGGTCGAAGCTTTCTATAAAGTCTTCGAAAACCTGGAACGATTTCGGGGCGAAGGGAGTTTTGAAGGATGGATACGGAGGATAGTGGTCAATGAGGCTTTGATGTTTTTGCGCAAGCAGCATAACTTCAATATGACTGTAGAAATTACGGACTTTGATGAGCCGGTTCGTATGACAGTAATGGATGATTTAGCGGTAAAAGACATTATGAAGATGCTGAATGAATTGCCTACTGGTTACCGAACTGTTTTTAATCTATACGTTGTGGAAGGCTATAAACACCGCGAGATTGCAGACTTATTGGGCATCAGTATCAACACCTCTAAGAGTCAGCTGATTTTAGCAAAAAAGAGAATGCGGACCCTCATCGAAAAGACCCAGCTGATTAACCAGCAGTCTGGATGAAGGCCAAATGATAATAAATAAATAATTAGGCATATGACAAAGCCAAAAGATATGGAAGATTATTTCAAAAGTCGACAAGACGAATTTAATGAAATGCCTTCGCGTGCAGCCTGGAAAAAGCTGGAACGTAGGCTAGATAAGCGCCAAAAGCGGAGTCGCTTAAGCTATTCTCGTTCTTTTGCGATGGCCGCTGCTGTATTGATTTTAGTCGTTTTTGCCTTTCTTTTTTCGATGGTTGATTTAGAAGGGGATCCTCAAATAGGTACGGCCAGTATCCAGATAGAACCGATATCAACCCAGGATATGGATCCAGAAGCCTACAAAGTAGTGGAGTATACCCTGAAGTATCGGGATCGGATGAGTAATATTATAGAAGAAGGCCCGGAAAATGGGAAATTACAAGTACGAAACAACTAGTTCTCATTTAGATCGGAACGGCCTATCTGATAAACAGCACAATGGGCGTTATAATAACGCCCAAAACTAATCAATTGAAAACCAATTTTCTCTAATACCTTGCGGGAGGCATCATTCTTCGGCATAACGACTGCTTTGACTAAATCTAGTTGGAGTACTTCAAAGGCGTACACTAGTATTTTTTTACCGGCTTCAGTCGCAAAACCACGTCCCCACTGATTTTTTTGAAAACGAAATCCCAGTTCAAAATCCTTGGTATGATCCAATTCCTTTAGAACGATCCAGCCAATAAAACAGCCCGACTGTTTTTCTTCTACGACCCAATAGCCGTACGAACCGCGGGAAAATTTAATCCGCTTGTATAAGTCCTCTCTTGATTCCTTGATACTTTGTGTCCTTCCTGGAGTAATATACCGCATCACTTCAGGATCACTACTCAATTCATAATTATCATGCAAATCTGCTTTGGTGGGCGGGCGTAGACGCAGCCGGTCCGTTTCAAGGGTTGGAATCATTGTCCCTTGCACACGCTCTTTTAATTGTTGTGACCAATTCGCTAATGTACTCTGCTTTGCCATGATTGTTACTAAAATATATTGAATAGCTTCTAAATAAAACCGCCTATAAATGTAATACTATTTTTTATTCCTAACCCCTAAGTTTATTGAA
>CAXIDD010000261.1:0-7264 GCA_964021975.1 uncultured Saprospirales bacterium
AAGATGCGGCTTTGTATTTTTAGCTCATCCCAAAATAGTTGCTTACAACCTGTTCTGGTTAATGATTTCTAATAATTCATCGCGGTAATTTTTACCAATCGGTAAATGTTTTGGTTTACCTTTTTCGATGACTTCTACCATATTTCCAACGATGGCATTGATACGATCTAAGTTGACGATAAAGGAGCGATGGATTCGTTTAAAGTGATCTTTTGGAAGCTTACTCTCCAGACTTTTCATGGTTTGTAAGGTGATTACCCGATCAGCATCTTGGCGGATAATAACGTAGTCTTTTAAACCTTCTATGTAGATAATGTCTCTATAATTAACTTTGATTAGTTTTTTATCAGCTTTGACAAAAGTGAAGTCTTTCTCTTCTTCTTCTTTCTTGCTATTTTCAGCTGGTACTTCCTTTAACTTGTTTTGTAACTCTAGTTGCTCGGTAGCTTTATTAACGGCCTTCATGAAACGATCTAATGATATGGGTTTCAATAAATAATCCAAAGCATTTAACTCAAAACCCTCAATTGCATAATTTGGGTAAGCCGTCGTAAAGATAACAATAGGCGGATTGGTTAAGGTTTTTAGAAAATCGATGCCCGTTAGCTGAGGCATTTGGATGTCCAAGAACATCAAATCAACTGGTGAATTCTTGAGGGCATCGTTAGCTTCCAAGGCATTACTACATTTTCTAACCAGGTTAAGGTCCGGTAATTTCTCAATATAAGTTTCAAGCACATCTTGAGCTAAAGGCTCGTCATCTACAATAATTACGTTGATCATAGTTATAATTTTTTATTTGACCCCTCAAAATGGGCCGAACTTGGTATTACTTAGCTTTTATTAAAGTTCTAACTTTAAATCCACAGCATAAGTTTTTGGATTATTATCAATTTTTAAGTCGTACTGATCTGGATAAATCAAGTTCAGCCGACGATGAATATTTACTAAGCCAATCCCCCCACTTTTAGGACGATTAGGTTGCTGGATTGGTATATTATCAGGTTTGCTGTTTTCTATGAAAAAATGAATATTATGATTCTTTACTTCCAAAGTAATATTGACAAATCCCTGTGTAATATGGTTGTTTAAACCATGCTTAAAGGCATTTTCCAAAAATGGAATAAAGATAAGTGGTGCAATGCTCTGCTCACTAATACTCCCCTTAACCGTAAAATCAATGGTTACATTTTGGCCTTGTCTTAAAGATTCCAGGTCGATATAATTCCTAATATAATTCACTTCTTTACTCAACAAAACACTCTTCTCATTACACTCATAGAGCATGTATCGCATCATTTCAGAAAGCTTAATTACAATCTCCGGCGCTTTATCTGACTTCTTTAAAGTTAAGGCATACAAATTATTTAGAGTATTAAATAAAAAGTGTGGATTGATTTGTGACTTCAGAAACCTTAATTCAGATTGCATGGTTTGGGTCTCCAGCTCTTGTCTTTCTTTGAGTTGACGGGCCCAATCTGTTATGATTTTAAACAGGGTAGAGGTACTACTCACCAAACATGCCACAATGAATGAAGCAAACTGATTATTAATAATCTCTTGCTGAATCCCCGGATAGCCCGCATACTTAAAGTATAAGACCAGCATCTGTAAAGGCGTAATCATTAAGGCGGATAAAATCAATAAAGCCGCGTAGGTTAGAAATTTTTTCTGGGTTAAATAACTGGGGATAAGATAAAGCAAGTTGAAATAAACGAGTATGCTGTAGAAAAATACATAAATTAAGCCATCTGTCAAGGTGAACAGGAAGCCACGGTCCGTACCTTCTAGAATCATAATAATAATCAAGACTGCCAACCAGAAGAGCCCGTGGTAAACCCCACGAGTAGAAAAGAAATTTAAAATATATTGCCTGTTAAACTTATTAGGAATACTCGAATTCATCATACTGCTTGAAAGTCCAAATTAATACGAAATATATGGAATACTTTACAGAAGTTCGATGAATCTGGTAGCCTAATCGTCGAGTGTACTTAGGCTTGCTTAAAATAAAAGATAATTTGTAACTTTGTGCGCTCAATTAAGCAGCTATTTAAGAATTATTCTTGACCAAAAAAATGAAATAAATGAAGGCATATGTATTTCCGGGACAAGGTTCCCAATTTGAGGGAATGGGTAAAGATATGTACGAGGCTTCCGAGCTAGCTAAAACACTTTTTGAAGAAGCAAACGATATTCTTGGGTTTCGTATTACCGACATTATGTTTGAAGGTACAGCCGAAGATCTAAAGCAAACCAAGGTGACTCAACCTGCTGTCTTTTTGCATTCCATAGTTAAAGCCAAAATCAATGCGGATGATTTTCAGCCGGATGCAGTTGCAGGGCATTCTTTAGGAGAATTTTCAGCTTTAGTTGCTGCCGAGGCTTTATCTTTTGAAGATGGACTTCGTCTGGTACAACAAAGAGCAATGGCTATGCAAAAAGCTTGTGAGGCAGTCTCTGGAACAATGGCTGCTATTTTAGGATTAGACGATGCTATTGTAGAAGAAACTTGTGCATCAATTGATTCGATAGTAGTTCCTGCTAATTATAATTGCCCTGGGCAGTTGGTTATTTCAGGATCCGTTGAAGGTATCGAAGCTGCCGTAGCGCAATTGACCGAAAAAGGAGCCCGGAGAGCTATTGTTCTACCTGTAGGGGGGGCTTTTCACTCTCCCTTGATGCAACCTGCTAAAGATGAACTGGAAGCGGCTATAGCTGGTACCAATTTCACAGCACCTAAATGTCCTATTTTTCAAAATGTGACTGCTATGCCAGAAACAGATGCCGAGAAAATTCAGGAAAATTTAATCGCTCAGTTGACAGCTCCTGTACGTTGGACGCAAACCATGTTGAATATGATTGACCAAGGGGCAAGTGAATACATCGAAGTAGGCGGCAACGGAAAGGTATTGCAAGGATTCATTAAGAAAGTAGATCGTCGTTTTCCTAGTCGAGCATTGTAATTAAACTTACTTTTTTAGCGAAAAATTAAGATAAAGAAACGAATCTTCTCTATTTTAGGTTATTATTGAAAGTCTTAAAGGGTTTATCATGTACGACGAATAAAGCTTTTAAGACTTTAATTTTTCTTTTAATTCAAGTAAGGGTAAGAATGAAAAAACAGTTCATTCGATTCTTTACTTGTAGGAATGGATATATGAAAGAAACGGATAAAACAATAAAAGCAGGGAACCTATTACTTGCTGAACCTTTTATGCTGGATACTCATTTTAAGCGGGCAACGCTGATCCTCTGTGAACATAATGAGGAAGGCTCCATTGGTTTTATTTTGAACCGGCCGCTTGAAGTTTCTGTTTCGGGGCTTATTCAAAATTTCCCTGAATTCGATGCGGAGGTTTTTTATGGCGGCCCTGTAGAAAATGATACGATTCATTACATTCATAATGTAGGAGATTTATTAGAAGATAGTGTCAAGGTAGCTCCCGGTGTCTATTGGGGAGGCGATTTTGAAAAACTGAAAGTTCTAATTCGATCGGAATTGGTTAAACCAGAAAATATTCGATTCTTTGTTGGATATTCTGGTTGGTCTACTGGCCAGCTAGCAGAAGAAACTCGAATGGGATCTTGGGTCTCAGCCGAACTTTCTCCCAACTATATTTTTAAATCTGCTCCAGAAGAGCTTTGGCAGGAAGTAATGTATCGAAAAGGCGGGCAATATACAGTTTTAGCTCAAATCTCTGAAGGCGTTAATTGGAACTAAAAGCATGTCCTTCAGAAGAGGTCAATAAAAAAGCGGGTCCTGATCAGGACCCGCTTTTTTATTTTAGAAACCATCTTGATTATTCATTCTCGGGTGTTTGTTCCGTTGCGGTTTCTTCTGATTCCTCAGCATCTTCATCCGGAGTAGGAAGTTCCATTAAAAGCATCTCGTTTAATTGATTTAAATATCCGTCTCTTGCCTTGAAGAAGGTAGGTAGTATGTCTTCAGGTAGTGGTTCAGCAGGAGGGAAGTTTAATCTAAGGTGATTGATTTGCTTGTTGTCTTTCCAGAAACGGAAGCAAACGTGCGGTCCAGTTGCTAGACCAGTTGACCCAACGTATCCAATAACCTGGCCTTGTTTAACCTGAGTTCCTACCGCAATACCGCTAGCAAATTTCTGCATGTGCAGATATTGGGTTTGATAGGTGTCATCGTGCTTTATTTTCACAAAGTTTCCGTTACCCTTGGTATATCCTTTACGGACTACAACACCCGAGCCGACAGATTGAATTGGCGTACCATAGGGGGCTGCATAATCCGTACCATAGTGTGGTCTGACTCGCTTGAGGATGGGATGGAAACGGCGTAAATTATAATGACTAGAGATTCTGGAAGATTTGACCGGAGATTTTAGGAAACCTTTATTCAATGGTCTTCCTTCTAAATCATAATAGCCTGCTTTATCGATACTACCATCGTAATATATGGCATGATATTCATTATTGGCCGTTTTGTAATAAGCGGCATGAACCATTCCGACACCCACTTTATTTCCGTCAATAAATTCTTGATCATAAACCAGTTTAAATTGATCTCCTGGTTGTACTCTGGTGAAGTCAATAGACCATTGTAAGGCATCTTCCATCTTGGAGAATAGTGCAGGACTCGCATTTTGCTTCGTCATAGCGGACCACAAACTGCTTTCAATAACACCAGAAATAGCATTGCTTTGGTAAGTGATAGGTTTTTCAACCTTTTCAACTTGTTTGGCTTTGAGGTCAAAGACGTAATAAGAATAGACACTAGGCTCATAAATGAAGTAATCCGCCGCGGTGCTGGTGTCCTTGTTAAGAATCATATATGGACTATTGACCTTAAAACTATTGACACTAAATACATCTTTTGAATTATTAACCAGCGTTTCAATGTCTACATAAGACATTTTATTTCTACTGAGAATACTTCCTAGAAACTCTCCAGAGCGGATACTATCCTCAATTACATTAAAGGTATCTATCGCAAAGCCATAACGCATAGTAGGGACTACGACCGGGAAAGCATTTATGTCTACTTTAGTATCAGCTAAAGAGGCTTTAATCTTTTGTTGCGCCTGGAACTTAAAAATCAAGATGGAGGCAGTTACTACGAAAACGCCTAATCCCAGGATCAAAAATAGTGAAGTGTACTTAGAATCTTTTAGGTTTCTTCTTTTCGAGTCGGACACAGTATCAGTCTTACGTGAATAAATAGCTTCTTAAGAGGTAAATGAATTGAACAGCATCAATTAATAAAAGTTTTCATTCCAATCAGGAACAAAAACACTATCATAAATACAATAAAAATTTAAATCGCCTCTCAGTTGCTCAAATAACAGGTGTAATATACGCAAAAAAAGGAATCTCAAAGATTTTGACCCGTCAAATAGTGTTAAATATTACTGCTCTGTTTTCCTGAAATAAGTACTTATTTACATTTTCTAAGCACCCGAACAAATCGATTTTTTCTTACCTTTGCGTCAAATTCGACTACATGTCCAACAACTATAATTACGATAAAAGAGGCGTCTCTGCCTCTAAAGATGAAGTACACGCCGCCATTAAACATTTGGATAAAGGTCTTTACCCAAATGCCTTCTGTAAAATCATTCCTGATATTGCAGCCGGTGATCCGGAATATTGTAACCTAATGCATGCAGATACAGCTGGTACCAAAACTAGTCTGGCTTACATGTATTGGAAAGAAACTGGGGATTTAAGTGTTTGGAAAGGGATTGCCCAGGATGCGATCGTTATGAATCTTGACGACATGGGATGTGTCGGCTGCACGAAAGGGATCTTATTATCCTCAACCATTGGACGAAATAAGAACCTGATAACCGGAGAGGTAATCGCTACATTGATTGATGCCACTCAGGAATTGGTTAAAACCTTAAGTGAATACGGTGTAGATGTTCATTTGACGGGAGGCGAAACAGCGGATGTAGGAGATATCGTAAGGACAATTGATGTAGGGTATACTGCATTCGCTCGAATGAAACGTTCGGATGTGATTACCAATAATATTCAGGCGGGTGATGTGTTGGTTGGCTTAGCTTCTTACGGACAATCCAGCTACGAAGATCGCTATAATGGCGGAATGGGAAGTAATGGATTAACTTCTGCTCGGCATGATGTTTTCCAAAAATCATACGCCAGCAAGTACCCCGATAGTTACGATTCCAATACGCCGGATGAAGTTATTTACATTGGAAATAAAAGCCTGACAGATACAGTAGAGATTGATGGGCAGACCTTAAATTACGGACAGTTGGTTTTATCACCAACCCGTACTTATTTACCATTTATCCATCAACTGCTAAGTCAATATCGTAAAGATGTTCATGGGATGATTCACAATACTGGTGGTGGCCAGACTAAGGTGGTGAAGTTTTTAGATCAGAAAAAAGTGATCAAAGATCAGTTATTTCCTACACCACCATTGTTTAAATTGATCCAGGAAGAGTCCCAAACTGGTTGGCAAGAAATGTATCAAGTATTCAATATGGGGCATCGCCTAGAAGTATATTTACCTGAAAACCTTGCCCAAAACGTGATTGATCTTGCCCAGCAATTTAATATTGATGCGCAGGTCATCGGTAGAGTAGAGGAGGCTGATCAAAATACCGTTGAAATTCAATCTCCATACGGAACTTTTACTTACCACTAGCATGACTAAACAAGAGATCGCTGACGATATTGCGCGGATTTTGGATGGATTATTTCCAGAAGTTCCTATCCCTTTGGATCACAAAGATCCTTACACCTTGTTGGTAGCTGTCCTGTTATCTGCTCAATGTACGGATGAGCGAGTCAATCAAGTGACTCCAGCTCTTTTTGATTTGGCTGACAACCCCTTTGATATGGCAGAAAAACGGGTAGAAGATATTAAAGCGATTATTCGACCTTGTGGATTATCGCCTAGAAAATCTAAGGCCATTTCAGAATTGTCGCAAATTTTAATTGACGAATATCAGGGTGAAGTACCAAAATCCTTTGAAGCCTTAGAAGCATTACCTGGAGTTGGTCACAAAACGGCATCGGTTGTGATGAGTCAAGGTTTTGGGGTCCCTGCTTTTCCGGTAGATACCCATATCCACCGCTTGGCTTACCGATGGAAATTAAGTACAGGGAAAAATGTGGTAAAAACAGAAAAAGACTTAAAACGCCTTTTTCCAAGAGAGCAGTGGAACAAATTACATTTGCAGATTATTTTCTTCGGACGTGCTTATTGTCCAGCCAGAGGGCACAATCCCAACGAATGCCCAATCTGTAGCAAATATGG
>CAXIDD010000262.1:0-7238 GCA_964021975.1 uncultured Saprospirales bacterium
GTTGCTTTTGGGCAAGCACGGAGAAGACCACTGCACCACTTTCGCCTACGGTATATTTTCCAAATTCAGTATAGATATCTGGCTCCGGTACTTCATCTTCCTCACAAACGCGGGCAATGTTTTTGACAATCTCCTTGATCATGTATTTATAATCAAATTCAAAACCTAAAGAGTTTCGGATCGGCATACCACCTCCGATGTTGATGATATCTAAGTCTTTAGATTCTGTTTTAATTTGACCATATAGCTTTAGTGCCTTGCTGAGCTCGCCCCAGTAATACATACTGTCTTTGATGCCGGTATCAACAAAAAAGTGGAGCATCTTTAATTGAAACTTTGGATTGCCTTTTATTTTTTCTTGGAAAAACTTCAAAACCTCACTGTTGCGGATACCGAGGCGAGAAGTATAAAACTCAAAGTTTGGTTCTTCTTCCGTCGCGATACGAATACCAAGTTTACAAACATCGTTTACATGAGCTTCATAGTAGGCAATCTCATCAATATTGTCGGCTACAGGAATGACATTCCGGAAACCCATATTGATCAACTCCACTATGCGCTCTAAATAATTGATTGGTTTGAAACCATTACAAACGATGGTGATTTCTTTATCAATCTTACCTTTAGCATAGAGTCGCTTAATTAAATCGATATCAAAAGCAGAAGACGTCTCTAAATTGACATCATGTTTGAGTGCTTCTTCCACGATATGACTAAAATGACTACTTTTGGTGCAATAACAGTAACGGTAGCTGCCACTATAACCCGTTGTTTTGATTGCTCTGGTGAAAAGATTCCTAGCTTTACGGATTTGTGAGCCAATCTTGGGTAAATAGGTTATTTTGAAAGGCGTACCATATTTTTCTACAAGGTGTTTGAGGGGAATTCCATGAAAATCTAAAGTTCCTTGTGATGAAATATCAAAACCTTCTTGTGGGAAATAAAAGGTTTGATCAATCAAGTCAAAATATCTATTTTTCACAGGCTTATTGTTAGATGAACGTAAATGATGGCATAGGTTTAAATGAACCTTACAATGTGCCGCGAAATTAGTTGAAAAAATCTTTTAAATAACTTAAAAGTTGTCTATTTATGAAAAAATTAGATGCGCTGAACCAAGTCGCAGAATTCCACCATACTTTTGGTCACCCCGTTGAGGAAAAACCCATCATTCCTGCTCCCGAGCGTTGTGACTTGAGAGTTGCTTTGTTGACCGAAGAATTGAAAGAATTACAAAAAGCGATTGAGGACAAAGATTTGGTAGAAATTGCTGATGCACTTTGTGATTTGCAATATGTACTATCTGGTGCAGTCCTCGAGTTTGGGCTTGGAGAATTGTTCCCAGCACTTTTTGATGAAGTACAACGCTCTAATATGAGCAAGACTTGTAAAAATAGGGAAGAAGCCTTGGCTACTCAAAAATATTACAAAGAGGAAAGAGGTTTTGAGAGTACAATCGAAGCTTCCGGAGATCACTTTTTAGTATTCAGAACACCAGATCGGAAGACCTTAAAATCTGTCAATTATTCACCAGCCGATTTGAAGCGTATTATTAAGTAAGAATAACTATAAAAACTTAGTCTCTTAGTGGTGAAAGAAGTCATGCAGCAAACAATATTAGCTCAGTTCTCTACTTTTATCTCCAACTGGAGTTTGGATGATGAAACCATTCCCGCGCTGCTAGGAAGAGTCCCTCGGGAAGCTACTGCCGAAGACTGGACAATTGGGTGGACTCAAGGCAAAGGTGCTTCACCTACCTTGCTAATAGGAACAGGCTTTCAAGTGCTATCCGAACAAGGACAAAGAGCATTTACACATTTGGTAATCAATCAATTACTGCTGGGACATCTGGAAACTGACTTTGCTTGGAATACCAAAGAGGAAGAATTGTGCAGTTATCTTTGGCAAGCCTTTTTATTTCTACCGGAATACCTACAAAACCATTGGAAAGACTGGGCACCACTTAAGCGACAGGCATCTGACTTGAGTAGTCGAGGCAGATTAGTTGATTTAGTTAGGGAAGAAGCGATTGTTATTCGTTTTCCTGAACTTTTAATATTAGCTAGAGAATTACAAAGGTACTGGTCATATGCATCCAAAGAAAATTTCAACCAAGAATTACTTCGTAAGGAGCTGTTACAAAGATTGAGTCAACAGTCAGGTGCGCTTCCAGGTCGATGGCAAATAATCGTGGAAGAAAATAGGCTGAATAAAGCCATCCTACCTTGGCCATTACTTTTAAGAAACCACCTAAAACGCTTTTTAAAGAGTACGGTACAAACCACAAGTAAACGGACTTCTAAAAGATATGGAACTACACCCGGACTTCGAGTAGTAGGTCGCGCAAAGATTGGCCTTGTACTCGATACCTCTGGAAGTATAGATGTCGCTACTTTAGGGCTTTTCCAAATGGAAATAAAAAAAATAGCTGGTGCAGGACATCAAATTGAAATAGTAGAAGCGGATTCTAGGATCCAGAAGAAGTATCTTTTCCAAGATAGGCTACCGAGTCTCTTAAACGGAGGTGGCGGTACCAATTATGATCCAGCTATCCAGTATTTAGAAGAGAAAGCCAAAACTGATCTGATCATCTATTTTACAGATGGTTTAGGTCCACCACCACGACATTGGAAAAAAACACCCCTGATTTGGTTGGTTTATGCGGATCCAGATCAACAATCCCTTTTAAAAACAAAACAAGTAGATTGGCCAGGAAAGATACTTTATATAGACTATTTGTAATAAGCCATGAGTCCAATTTAATAATGTTAGAATAATTCTGAAAAACCTGTTTCAACACCCAAAAGAGTAGAAATCTCCTTTTGCTACTATATTTAATTACTTATCTTTCCAACATGAATCACGGTGCTAAAGTCAAGGCAGAACAACTTATCCAACTACTGCAACATCAATTTCAGCGCAATCGGCAGATGATGCAGAAGGGGCGTGCCGGTACACCTGTCTGTATTTGGGGGGCTCATGGTATTGGGAAAACCCAAATTGCACGAGATTTTGCCAAGAGAAACAACTGGAAATGCATCAGCTTAGCACCTGCTCAATTTGAAGAAATGGGTGATTTGTTAGGGATGCCACAGATAGAAGAATCCCGGACAGTGTTTAGAAAACCAGCTTGGGCACCCGAAGAGTTTGGGCCAGGTATCCTCTTACTAGATGATTTTAACCGTGCAGATGATCGGATTATTCGTGGCTTGATGCCTTTATTACAGGATGGCCGTACCGTGAGTTGGGGCTTACCCCCAGATTGGCACATCGTATTAACGGCCAATCCTGATAATGGGGATTACAGTGTCACTCCATTAGACGCTTCTTTACTTACTCGAATGCTACACGTTGAACTAACTTTTGATGTAAAATCATGGGCAGATTGGGCTACTGCCTACCGTATTCCTAGTTTGTTAATTGATTTTGTCTTATTGTATCCAGATTTAATTGATCATGAACGGACAACCGCTCGTTCGCTAGTCCAGTTTTTTGATAGTTTGCAAGGTCTGGATCAAACCAAAAAGCAAAAGACCCTGATTCCTGTTTTAGCAAAAGGCTTCTTGGGAGAAGATGCGGCAAGACAATTTGTTGCTTATTTAAAATCGACACAAGAACATTTGCCAACAGTTGGTGTGGTTTTGGAAACCAATGATTTTGAATCAGCTGTAGCTAAACCAATCAATAATTTTTTAAATAAATCTACTTTACAATTAGACGTGTTTAGTGTGTTCTGGGAGCGTATTTATCGTACGCTGAAGAATCGCCCAGATGACCTGACACCGGGAGAATTAATAAATTTAGAGAAACTACTTAAACTGGCACAATTACCCGAAGATTTACGTAAATATTGGGTGATGCAATTATTAGATTTAGATCAGAAAGGCATCAATCAATGGATCGCACAGGGCGATTGGGCAAAATATTTGCTGTAAACCCGATGCACTGCAACGTCTCTGCGAGATAATATCATTTTAAAAAGAAAAACCAAAACATGAAACAATTAATCACCTTTATCTTACTAGCAATTTGCTTCCCTTTTTTACCAATTCAGGCACAAGCTCCGGCCGATGCCATTACTAAAACGCAGGTTAAATCAGACCTCTATTTTTTGGCGTCTGACTTTCTGAAAGGACGCCGTACTGGCTCTATTGGGAATGATATTGCTGCCGAATATATTGCTACCCAAATTCAAGCTGCTGGTTTTAAACCAGCACCAGGAATGGAAAATTACTTCCAAACCATCAATTTTGAGACCATTATTCCTCCTAGTGAAGGGGCATTGAAACTCAATAATACGGAATACCAATTAGGAGAAGACCTATTGCTTATTACTGGAGCCGCTGCAGATTATAAAAAAGCCACGGCAGTATTTGCAGGACATGGTTTAGAAGCAGATTATCAAGGTTTAGATGTAAAAGGTAAAGTTGTTTTTGTACAGGGAGGAAGACCAGATGATAACAGCCGCCAAGCCACTTTTGAAGCGATGACTTCCAAAAAACAATTGGCCGAAAAAATGGGTGCAGTAGGACTCATCGAAATTTATAACATGAACCGTCCCTGGAGCTACTTTCAACGGTACTTTGGTAGAAAGAGTATGAACCTGCCCAACGATGAGAGCGATGGTTCCGGAGATAAAATTATCTATGGTTGGATACAAGCCAACCGAGAAGTAGATGATCTAAAGCAAATGCAAGATGGTAAAAAACTAACGGTTCAACTGTCCTCTAGTGGGTTTAAAAAAGAGGTCAATCCTTCTCATAATGTAGTGGGTATATTAGAAGGTTCTGACCCAGAACTCAAGAATGAATACATCTTACTTTCAGCTCACTTTGATCACGTCGGTGTGGGCAAACAGGGCGGAGGAACAATTACCGAAACGGATAGTATTTTTAATGGAGCACGGGACAATGGAGCCGGTACAGTTGCCCTTTTATCAGCTGCCAGAGCATTGGGGCAAAACCCTCCAAAACGTTCTGTACTTTATTTGGCTTGTACAGCAGAAGAAATTGGCTTGCTAGGAAGCCGTTATTTTGCAGAGCATCCCGTAGTGCCACTCAATCAAATCGTTTTTAATTTGAATATTGACAATGGTGGCTATAATGACACCTCTATCATTACCGTAGTTGGTTTTGGTCGTACCGGGACGGATGATTTGATTCGTACAGCCTCAGAACGTTATGGTCTTAAAACCATTAATGATCCTTCTCCTGGACAAGGATTATTTGATCGTTCTGATAATGTCTCCTTTGCCAGAAAAGGAATTCCAGCGCTAACCTTTAGTCTAGGTTTTACTGATTTTGATGCAGAAATCATGAAATATTACCATCAAGTAACTGACAATCCAGATAATATGGACTACGATTATTTGCATAAATATGTACAGTCTTACGCACGTCTAGCTCGTCTAGTAGCCGATGATGCCAAGCGGCCACAGTGGATTAAAGGAGATAAGTATGAAGAAGCAGGCAAGGCCCTGTATAATAAGCAGTAAATACGGAACACTATTCTGTCTTTACACGTATAAATCATAAACAAGTAAGGATAAACCATCATTTCGTCGAATGCCTAGTCCTTTCATTGTAGAAGGACTGGTAAAATGATATTTTTGGCAAAAAATAAGAGTTAATGAAAAGAATAATGATTTTATTACTGACGCTTGCCACCTTGGCGAATGTACAGTTAAAAGCACAAATGAATGGCAAACTGCTGCCAGAAGATGAAATTACTTCCGCAGAATTAAAAGCGGATTTATATTGGTTGGCTTCAGATTATTTACGGGGACGTCGGACAGGATCCGAGGGGAATAATGTCGCTGCTAAATTTATTGCTTCCCAAATTGAAGCGGCTGGTTTTAAGCCAGCCCCAGGACAAGATTCTTATTTCCAACCCATTAATTTTGAGCAAACCCAGCCTCCAATGTCTGGTACCTTGGAACTCAATAAAACAGCTTATACCTTTAAAGAAGATTTTATCATCTTGAGAGGAGATGCTGGTTCCTTTCCAAAAGCCAAAGCTGTTTTTGCTGGACATGGGATGGAAAGTGATTATGCTGGTCTGGATGTAAAAGGCAAGGTGGTCTTTGTTATGGGCGGAGAAGCAGAAAACAGAAGCAACCAAGCTACTTTTAATGCAATGGCCAGTAAAAGAAAATTGGCTGCCCAAAAAGGAGCAGTAGGGTTGATTGAAATCTATAATCTTTCTTTCCCATGGGATTTCTTTGTACGTTATTTTGGTGGTTCCTCTATTAGCTTGCCATCAGGAGATGGCGATGACATGGGCGGTGACATCATTTACGGTTGGATGCAAGCCAAGACAGATTCTGAAGAGATTAAAAAAATGCAAGAAGGAGGCAAGGTAAAAGTAAAGCTGGCTTCTAGTGGTTTTTCTAAAAAAGTACTGCCTTCCCAGAATGTAGTTGGTGTTTTAGAAGGTACTGACCCTCAATTGAAAGATGAGTATATCTTACTTTCAGCGCACTATGACCATGTAGGCGTTGGGAAAGAAGGTGGCGGAGCAACTACGGCGACGGATAGCATCTTCAACGGTGCTCGGGATAATGGCGCCGGTACAGTTTCGTTAATAGCCACTGCTAAAGCTTTAGGGAAAGTAAGGCCGAAAAGATCGGTTATTTTCTTTGCTTGTACAGCAGAAGAGGTGGGTTTACTAGGGAGTAAGTACTACGCAGATAATCCATTAATCCCATTGAATAAAACCATCTTTAATCTAAATATTGATAATGCAGGCTACAATGATACCTCCATTGTCACCATCTTTGGTTACGGACGCACTGGAACAGATGGGAAAATTCAGGAAGCGACCAATACCTATGGTCTTAAAGCCATCGCAGATCCAGCTCCAGAGCAAAATTTATTTGATCGTTCAGATAATGTTTCTTTTGCAGCAAAAGGTGTACCTGCATTTACTTTTAGTTTAGGTTTTACTGCCTTTGACGATGCGATCAATAAGTATTACCATCAAGTAACGGATGGGCCGGAGACCATTGACTATGAATATTTGCAAAAATACGCACAATCCTATGCGCGCTTAGCAAGAATGATCGCTAATGATCCTAATCGCCCACAGTGGAAATCTGGAGATAAATATGAAGCAGCTGGTAAGGCTTTGTACAAAAGGCCATAAGTTTGGAGTGGCATTCTGATTTTACACTATACCATTATCAGATTAAGTGTCTAAGGCTTGAAGTGCCTTAGACACTTTTTAATTATATCAGGAGT
>CAXIDD010000263.1:0-7225 GCA_964021975.1 uncultured Saprospirales bacterium
ATGTTAAATGGGAAGTTTGGTGCTGCCAGTGCAAAAGTTGTGATTGAGGCTTTTTTAGACGGCATTGAATTCTCTGTTTTTGCACTTACAGACGGTAAGGACTACCAGGTTTTCCCGATAGCCAAGGATTATAAAAGAATAGGAGAAGGTGATACAGGACTAAATACAGGAGGAATGGGCTCCGTTTCACCAGTACCATTCGTGGATGAGATACTTTATAAAAAAGTAGAAGAACGGATTATCAAACCAACCATCGCTGGGATTCAAGAACGGCAGCTGGCCTATCAGGGATTTGTGTTTTTTGGTTTGATTGCTGTCAAGGGAGAGCCATACGTTATTGAGTATAATTGTAGAATGGGAGATCCTGAAACCCAAGTCGTTTTACCACGTTTAAAAAATGATCTGCTGGCCCTACTAAAAGCTACTCATGAAGGGAACTTGGCTGCGCAGAAAATTGAAATAGAGGAACGTAGTGCGGCAACTGTGATTTTAGTTTCAGGAGGCTATCCAGAAGCTTATGAGAAAGGTAAAGTCATTACCGGAGAAGATCAGGTAACAGAAAGTATGGTATTCCACGCAGGTACTCAAAATAAAAATGGAACCATTGTTACCAATGGAGGTAGGGTAATGGCAGTGACCTCTTTTGGGAAAGATTTTAAAGAAGCTTTAGAAACTTCCTATCAAAATGCCCAAATAGTTGATTTCAAAGGTAAATACTACCGTCGAGATATTGGCTTTGATCTATAAGCAGACCGGTCATGCTCCAGGCACAATACTAGCTTGACTATCAGCGTTTGGGAGTAGGAAATAAACTATATGGTGAATTGTTGAATTAAAGAAGTGCTGAGTTGTATTAATTGATTAAAACTAAGCGCAGTATTGTATTTTTACCAAGCTATTTGGGTACGATTCTTAATTATTAAATTAATGCTTTTAATTCAACACCTCATCACTCCAATACCTCAATAATTGAAAAGAAGAATAAACGATAAGAAAATGAACAGGATAAAGCATTTTTTAAGTGCAGGTATTTTTATGTTAATCAGTTGTGTAATCCTATCTGCACAAAAGAAAGACCCCGTTCTCTTTAGTGTAGAAGGTGTACCCGTAAAAGTGTCTGAGTTCGATTATATTTATTCAAAAAATAACGGGCAACAGGCAGACTACTCTAAAGCGTCCTTAGAAGAGTATTTAGATTTATACGTCAAGTTTAAACTCAAAGTGCAAAAAGCCAAAGACTTGAAACTAGATACCATTCAAGAGCTTCAACAAGAATTGGATGGCTACCGTAGGCAATTAGCGGATTCCTATCTCATTAATAAAGAGGTTACGGAAGAACTGACTCGAGAGGCTTACGAACGCAGTAAACAAGATGTAGATATTAGTCACATCTTTTTCCAGTTACCCAGGAACCCAACTCCTGCAGATACTCTAAAAACTTTTGATGAAGCGAAAAGAGTAAAAGCATTAATTGATAAGGGCGGTGATTTTACTACTTTGGCAAAAGTACATTCAGATGACGGCTCTGCTAAAAGTAATGGAGGAAGAGTCGGCTTTGTAACCGCACTTTTCCCAACAGGATTTTACAATTTTGAAACGGCAGCTTTTGAAATGCCTCTCAATGTGGTCTCAGGCCCTATTCGGACTAGTGGTGGTTATCACCTAGTGAAAGTACATAGTCGTAGACCTGCAAGAGGAGAAGTAGAAACGGCACATATACTGTTGCGCACAGAAAGGAAGATCAAAGCAGATGTCAAAAAAGAAATTGATGCCATTTATGCAGAACTAGAATCCGGTGCTAACTTTGAAAGTCTTGCCCGAGCTAAATCTGAAGATGCCCGTACTGCTCCTAAAGGTGGTTACATCGGCTTTGTAGCCATCAATCGTTTTCAAGAAGTATTTGAAGATGCAGTGTTTGCACTAGAATCAGATGGCACCTACAGCGCTCCTTTTGAGAGTGACCTGGGCTATCATATCGTAAAACGAATTTCCAAAAAAACAATTGGTACTTACGAAGAAGAGCAAGCAGCCATCGAGGCACAAGTCAAAAAAGATGACCGTTTTGAGGCTAGTAAATTAGCGCTTTTAGCATCGATTAAGAAAAACGCTGGTTTCAGGGAATTCCCGATCGTTCTAGAGCGCTTTATACAGACCCAAAACGATACCTTGTTTACTTTCCGCTGGCAAGCCCCTAAAAAAGGCTTAAATCAAGTCCTATTTGCACTTGGAGGGGAGAAATATGACATTGGCGATTTTAGTGCCTATATTAAAAATGCTACCCGTCAGCGTTTACAACTCAAAGACCGGGTAACCATTAATGCAGGTGTTCGACAATTGTATGAAGCTTATGTTGATGATGTTGCTATGCGCTACGAAGAGAATCAATTGGAGGATAAATACCCTGAATTTAAATCCTTGATGCGGGAGTATGAAGAAGGGATTTTACTTTTTGAAGTTACTAAACGCAATGTTTGGGATAAAGCTGGTCAGGATACGACTGGGCTAAAAGCTTTTTATGAAACGATCAAAGATAAATATCAATGGAATACTCGAGCGGTGGTTGAGCAGTACAACATCCCCAAAAGAGCTCAGGCGATGGCAAGTAAGATCCAAACCTATGCTAAAACCCATAGTCTTAAAGAGACGCTTAGTCAGTTTAGTACCGTTGGATTAACAACGGAGACAGAGACCTTAGAACAAGGTAAAGGCAGTTCTATATTGGCCAAAAATATTAAATCCTGGGAAGTAGATTACGTTGGCATGCCTATGATGAATCGTGAAAATGGCACTTTTTCCTTTGTGAAAATTAAAGAAATTATTCCGGCAAGACCCAAGACACTGAATGAGGCACGTGGTTATATCATAGCGGATTACCAGGACTTTTTAGAAAAGCAATGGGTCGAAAGTTTGCGCAAAGAATATGACGTGAAAATCCAGGAAAAAGTATTTGATTCATTGATTAAGAGATGACGAAAAAATAAAGGTTTATTTTTTGGCAATCATTAATTGCTTGACTTTTAAGCCCTTAATTAATTTTTATACAAATGAAAAATTGGATTTTAGGATTGGTTTTATTGGCTACCTTGGTAGCTTGTACAGAGCCTCCTATGGCAGATAAGAAACTGGCTAGGGTTCATAACTATGTACTTTATCTATCAGATTTGGATGGCTTGTTTTCAGAAAATACCAGTTCAAGTGATAGTGCTGCGATCATCCGAGTTTTTCGGGATCGTTGGATTCGAGAAGCATTGATCCTCCATGAAGCCGAGCAGAACAAACCAGATAATTTAGATATCGAAGGTTTGGTGAAGAACTATCGAGAGTCTTTACTCAAAAATTCTTACGAGCAAGTAGTGGTCGAACAATCTCTAGATTCTACGATTGCTGCTGGGGAGTTACAAGGGTTTTATGAAAAGAATAAAGAGCAGTACGAGTTAGAAACTCCTATTGTACGTTGTTTTTTTGTAAAAATACCTTTACCAATAGATCAAGTAGATTCTTTACGGACCTGGTGGAATGATCCCAACCCAGGGCATCTACAAAAAATGCGGTCCTATTGTGATCAGCAAGGAGGAACTTACATTTTGAATGATAGCCTCTGGACCAGACTAGAAGAAATTGCCATTGAACTTCCAAAAGGTTCTTTGACAGCAGGTAATGTGGCTTCTAAAAAAGATTTTCAGCAGCGAGATGACGAATTTCAATACTATCTTAAGGTTTTCGAAGTGAAAAAACGTCGAGAAATCGCACCGTTGAGCTTTATTGAAGAGCAAGCTCGTAAGGTGATTTTGCATTCTCGGAAGATAAAATTGTTGCAGGAAAAGAAAGAATCTTTGTACGATGTAGAGCTTCGCCGAAAAAATATTGAAATTTTTGAGGAATAGACTACTTTTGCACACAACCTCAGAGGTAGGTTTGTTGTCTTTTTAAAAAAGTTATTTATGAGCAGAGTAATATTAATGGTGTGTTTGGTCTTTATGAGCACGTTTTTGTCGGCCCAACGTAAAGTTGTAGACAGAGTAATGGCTACGGTGGGAGGAGAGATTGTTTTGCTCTCAGAAGTGGAAGAACAGCATGCTTTGATGGCCTCTCAAGGGAAGCCAGTTCCAGAAGATTCCAAATGCTTTATCCTAGAGCAATTATTAGCTAATAAATTAATGATCAACCAAGCTAAATTGGATAGTATCATTATTGCAGACTCTGAGGTTGAAGTACAATTAGAAGCACGGATCGAGCAGATTTTAGGTTATATGGGCGGAAGCACAGAACAATTTGAAAATTACTACGGAGCTAGCGTCAATGAAGTTCGTGAAGAATTTAGGCAAGACCTGAAAGATAAATTGATGATGGATCGGATGCGGGCACAAATCATGCAAGATGTATCTGTTACGCCTTCAGAAGTGAAAGAATTTTTCTATCAGATTCCAACCGATAGCTTACCTTATTTCAACTCGGAAGTGGAGCTTGGAGAGATTGTCAAATTACCAGTTGTTAATGAACAAGAAAAGGAAAGAGTTAGGACATTGATGGAAGATTTGCGACAGCAAATATTGGATAGTGTCGCTACATTTGAAGACTTAGCCTTAAAATATTCTGAGGACGGTACCCGTAACTTTGGTGGAGATTTAGGGTGGTCTACTCGGGGCAAATTTGTACCTGAGTTTGAAGCGGCCGCTTATAAGTTATCCGTCAATGAAATATCCGAGCCGGTAGAAACTCAATTTGGGTATCACCTCATCCAAATGAAACCGGTTATTCAGCAAGAAGACTTCGATCTAGCCGTCAACTACTTGGATTCTATCCGGAATATTATCTTGAAAGATACCCTTAGCTTCTCTATTGCGGTAAAACGCTATTCTAATGATGAACAACAGTCTTATAATAATGATGGACGGATGGTTAATCCGGCATCAGGAGATACTTTTTTCGAGGTAGGGGATCTAAACCCAGATGTCTTTTTTGCCATCGATACCATGAAAATTGATGAGATTTCTTCACCATTTGAATTCCGTGGCCAGACTGGAGAGATTAACTATCGGATTGTACAACTGCAATCTCGTACGAGCCCACATACGGCCAACTTGCAATTGGATTATTCAAAAATTCGACAAGCAGCAATTGATTCAAAACGCAACGAGTTTATTAACAATTGGGTAGACGAAAAAATCTCTGATACTTTCCTACAAATCGAAGCAAGTAAGGCTAAAACTTGTCCTAATCTACAAACTTGGGTACAAGATCGGACCATGATTAGGCCGTAGTAATTGGTTTGGAGGTTTGCTGGTTTAGCTCTATAAAACTTAGCTTTTCTTAAATGTCCTTGGATGCCTTGGGTGGTTCAAAAAAAACTAGTCCTGTAATAAAGTAGTATCTACTTTCAAAGGCCCTTTTGCGGTTTCAAAGCGCACCTCCCATCCCGCATTTTCTACTAAGAAACGGATTAAGTCCAGGATCTCGATACCTTGTGCTTCGGCAGAATCAATCAACTCACTCTCCAGTGCTTTTTGTTCAATAAAGCGTTTGGCATCTTCCATTAGTTCATTGTAATCGGTCTCAGTGAAGCTATTAAATGTACCTTGTTTGAGGTCAAAATAATCTACTTCATGATCGACGCTTAATATCTCTGGCTGCTCCGGAATATTACGAATGACCATGGTCCGGTCCGTCTGATTGGCATCAATCTGCATATTACTCAAATCATAACCAACGGAGACCTTAGCCTGCACCCTCAAAATCGCTTTCTTCCGGAAGATTGGCCAATCATAGCGCCAGTAGTCTTTATAAGAATAGAGCTCGGAGAAGTGCCCTTCTACGGTTACTAGTTTGGCAACTGTTTCTATTTTTTCTAATAGCACCGTCGCTTCTTTGACTTGCTGCTCGGGAGCCGGTTTGTAGTAATTACGAGCCAGGAAAATGCCAAGTGCAAAAGCTGCGATAATAATAAGTCCGGTGATTGTTTTTTTTAGCATGGTAGTGATTCTTAAACAAGGAATAAAAGCACAACAGGAAAATTAGCGTATTTTTTCCAAAAAAGCTTGATCTAGAAAAAAACGGGCCTGAGGACTGAATTCTTCGAATTGGTCTATTGTTTCAAAAAAGGAAAAGGAAGTGGCTTATATTGAACTTGATTGAATAGATCAAATCACCCGATTGTTTACACAAGTTCCTTTGAAATGAAACGATTCTTCCTACTTACTTTATTGTTAGGCCTTCTGGCTCCCACTTATGCTCAACTTTCTTTACCACCTAGCGGTGCCAACCAAAAAGCCATGGTCCAGCAAAATATTGGGCCATTAGCACAAGTCACCATTCGGTACAGTAGTCCGGATGTGACGGCGCCTAATGGCCAATCTCGGCGAGGCAAAGTCTGGGGTGGATTGGTGCCTTATGGGTTCACCAAACAAGGTTTTGGTTTAAACGAACCTGCCCCTTGGCGTGCTGGCGCCAATGAATGTACCACCATCGAGTTTACTCAAGACGTGTTAATAGAGGGTGAGGGCTTACCGGCCGGAACTTATGCCTTTTTCGTAGTCGCGCAAGAATCTGGTCCCTGGACTTTGATTTTTAACAAAAACACTGATGGTTGGGGTAGTTATTTTTACGAAGAAAAAGATGATGCTTTACGCGTTGAAGTGCAACCTGAAGCAACACCTTACGAAGAGTGGCTCACTTTTGAATTCTCAGATCGGCAGGCCAACTCTACAGTAGCAGCCTTACTTTGGGAAGAGAAAAAAATCCCTTTCCAAATTGAAGTACCCAATAACAATGAATTAATTGTCGCGAAACTCAAGGGCGAATTAATCGGTTCACCAGGATTTACCTGGACCAATTTAGTATCTGCTGCTAGTTTCTGTATGCAAAACAATGTAGCCTTAGATCAGGCTTTAATTTGGGCAGAAAAGGCTGTTTCGGAGCCTTTCGTTGGGGTAGCAAATTTCACCACCTTATCGACAAAAGGACAAGTCTTATACCAGTTAGGTAAAAATGAGGAAGCTACCGCAACGATGGATAAGGCCATCCAGCATCCTACAGCAGGTGCCCTACAGATTCATGGCTATGGCAGGAACTTACTGGCCTCCGGACAAAAAGAAAAGGCCTTGGAAGTTTTTGAGTACAATAAAGAAAAACATGGGGATGTCTGGCCGGTAAGAGTAGGTTTAGCACGTGCCCATTCCGCTATGGGGAATTATAAAAAAGCTTTAGAACATGCTAAAATAGCCCACGA